>CAJMQA010000215.1 GCA_905215395.1 uncultured bacterium
CACAGCATCAGAGCTGCGGCTATGCCGGCAAAATATTTTAGTTTTCTCATAACATCTTTCTCATTTACCATTGTCTACTCAGAAAATTACTTCGGGGATTTAACTGTACATCTGCCAGTTCAGCAGTTTCAGGCAACTGCAACAACCAACGGTCATCGCCCGGATAAAGGGTATTACTGTCGCCCTCTTTCGTAGTATGGGTGATAGGAATCCGATAGCGCATCATATCCCACCAACGGAGTCCTTCCCACATAAATTCATTACGACGGAAATCGAGTATACAAAGAATCAATGCTTTTTTCACATCGCTCCAGGAAGCAGAACCATAAGCATTATATTTTTTCATAAAATGATCTTCGTTTGACAAAGCCGCATTATAAAATTTAACTACAGTCTGTTCTGTAATCACATGCTTTTCTTCATTATAATTCTTGATCCTCTGCCGGCAGAAAATATTCAGATCTGCAAGTGCCTTCTCATAATCCTCCAGCATTACATAAGCTTCCGCCCGGTTCAGTAACACCTCTTCGTTCCGGAAAGTCGGGAAGATCGTATAAATTGTCCCGGAGGAAGCGTTAATATCTGTCTTGATAAACAATTCATAATATTTGGGTACATAATAGTTATCCCCATTATACCAGTTGCGATAAGCCCATTGACCTCCTGTCACATTCAGAGCCGAACTGGTCAGCGTCTGTTCCAAATCCGATTTCACACAACCATATCTCCAGGTATTGGCATAGCGGGACATCCGGGATGACATTTCCGTCAACAACAGGTTAGAGGTATTATCCGACTTGGTATAGGCTATTTTCACATCACTGGAACCAGGCGCCACAGCATAGGTAGTTAACCAAGGCTGGAAATTATTTTTTGCATAAATATTTGCATTATCTCTATCCGAAACATTTTTCGCCCCTTCCTGGCCGACAAATACGGATGGCATGGGGAACACTTTACTGGCATAAGTAATTACTTTTCCCCAATCTCCTTTGTAAAGATAAAAACGCGAAGCATAAGCATTGGCAGCAGCCCGGGTAAAATGATACCGGGGAACGGTATAAATCGCATCTGATCCTAATTTATCAATGGATTCTATCAGATCTTTTTCAATTTTTTCGTAAGTTTTAGCTACAGTTTCACGGTCATATTTCGCTAAAGCCACTGTTTCCGGTTCCGTTACATAAGGAACACCGGGACTACTATTGTCACTATCTTTATCATAGAACTTAGCAAACAAAGACACCAGCATAAAATGCGAAAACGAACGGATCATTTTTGCTTCAGCGATATAGGGTTCCTGCTCTTTCGGAGCCCCCATTTCTTCTGCAGCTTTCAGGGCATGATTCACTTCAGCGATACTGTAGTAAAACTTTCTCCAGAACCAGGTTGGAGTATCCTGAGTCTCATCCTCTACATCCCGCCAGAAAAAAGGATCTGTATTCGAATTATTTTCTTGTTTACCAGAACCTTTATCAGTCACAAAATCTACACGGGAATTCAGCATGGCAGCATAGGAAGCTTTAGGATAAGCATCGGCTACCAGTTTTGCCAACTTTTCGGTAGTATTGATCTCTGTCCGGTCATCGGGAACCACATCCAGGAAATTGTTACAACCAGTTAATAGTACCAATCCCCCAACCGCTATATTTCTAAGGTATTTCTTCATAGTCATATCATTTAAAAACCAATATTCAAGGCAATCGTAAACTGACGGGAAAGTGGCTGAGCCACACCTCCGGTATTATAAAACTCAGGATCCTGTCCGTTCAGCTTTTTATCTGCATAAATCAACCAAAGATTAGAACCGGCAACAGTTAGGGACACATCACTCAGAACTTTAGTTCTCTGCAAATAATGTTTAGGAACTTTATAGGTCAGCGAAATAGTTTTCAGACGTATAAAGTCACCTTTAGCCACCCGTTCCGTTGAATAGTTATAAGAATTATAAGGGTATTTACTTTTAAAACCGTCAGCTGTTAACACATCGACAATAGAAGGCACGTTGGTATATTTTTCATCCCCGGGTTGCATCCAACGGTCAAAAAAGACACTCGACATTGCATCCAGTTCGCTATAGCTGGTCTTAAATGCCGGAGCCAGACGGATTTTATTGCCGGCTTGGAAAGTGAGGAACACATTCAATGAAAGATCTTTCCAACGGAATGTATTCGACCATCCTCCGGTATACTCCGGATCAATCGGTCCCTCATACTTCAGATAATCCAGATTTGTACTCTGGAAATAAACTGAATTAGCAATCACTCCGCTCTCATTGATAAACAGAGGAACGCCTGTATCGTGCTCCAATCCTTTATACTGAATAGAAAACAAGCTCCCCACGGGATATCCTTCGCGGTTCCCACCACTGGCATTGATCATATTATAAATAGAAGGCATGTTCTTGGAGTTTGTAATTTTGGTTGTCGTATACCCCAAGGTCAGGTTTGATTTCCAGTTCCAGTCTTTTGTACGGATAGGGGTAACACCGATAGCCAAATCATAACCCCGGGATTCCATATCGGCATAATTGGCATATTTATAAAGCGTACCTCCGATAGCTGAATTCTTCAAAGAGGCAATCAAATCGAAACTATTTCTTCTCCAATAGTCAAAGATTACATCCAGACGCCGGTTAAACAAACCGATATCAATACCCAAGTTGAGCACATGTCCCTTTTCCCACGTTAATTCAGAGTTTTCAAGTGCTTCCAGAGTAATTACCGATTCGATCTCATTACCATAAGGACGTTTGGTATTTTCATTGACAAACTTAGCAGAAGCAGAAGCGGAAGAATTCATAGAAGCAGTCAAGCCATAAGATCCACGCAACGACAATTGATCGATCCATTCGGTAGATTCCATGAAATGTTCATTACTGATATTCCATTTGGCACTAACATTCCAAGTCGGTAACCAACGGGCACTACGATTGCTTCCCAAAGCATTTGTTCCGTCATACCGGACTGTTCCGGAAAAAATATAACGGGAATCAAAACCATAATCGGCATTAAAATAGAATGCAGCAAAACGGTCACGGGTAGTTCCCATTCCATAATAATCAAAATTACTTTCGATCATCATTTTCATAATCCTGTAATCCACAGTGACTTTCCCTCCTTCATTGTATTGATAACCGTAACCGGTATTTGAAAACTTCTGGCGGTCAGCATATTTCACCTGCACACCCGCAATCATATTCAGATCGTGCAAGCCGAATTTTTTATTGTATTTAAAAGAGTTACGGACATCATAACTGGTTAACTGATCTTCGGACCGGTTATAAAAACCACCATAGGGTAATACAGATATGGCTTCTGCTTCCGGATGTTCAGGATCTTTGTATAAAAATTTATTTTTAGCACGGATGGTTGAAGTATAATCAGCCCGGTAGGCTTCTGCCATATTCGAATTTTCAGTAATCATATGTTCCCGGTCGGATTTTACATAACGCACAGCTCCCATAAACTCATAGCGGAGTCCTTTAATGATTTCCCAACCTAATTCCAATTGTGCCTTTACATCCACCATTTTCAAATGGATGGAGTTGTTCTGCAATTCATTGATAATATTGAAAGGGGCATAATTCCGGGTAAAAAATTCCGGATTTCCAGCCTCATCAAAACAGGTGAGTACACGGCTGGTATTTAAAGCATAGCTAAATGGATTAATATCGAAATCCCGGTCATAGGAACCTTCCACCGTATTACTCCGGCGGGACAAAGATCCCGGAGCTTTCTGATCCCGTAGTGACCCTATCAATTGTACGCCTAAATCCAAATTTTCAGCCAATTTATAATCATTGCGAAGATTTGCGGTATAACGTCTCACCTTATCAGCCACAGTCCAGCCCTCATCATTCAGGAAACTCAGAGAGGCATATGAACGGCTACGCTGGCTACCTCCTGAAATGCTGATAGAATGCTCCTGTTGCAGCGAATTCCGGAATAAAATTTTAAACCAGTCAGTATTGGCATTGGCATAGCGTCTCAAAAATGCATTCCTGGCTTCCCGGGTATTTTCCAACTGAAACTTTCCGGTTTCCGGATCAAAGGAATTGATCATTTTATACATTTTTCCATACACTCCGGAATTCGACGCATTCACCAAGTCCGAATTCAAAAACCCTTTTCTTTCAAGCTCAGCATATACAGACATCTGATCACCGGAATTCATAATGTCATAATCAGCATAAGTAGGACGAAGTTGCACGGTAAAATTTCCGGAATAGCGGAGAACAGGACGCCCTTCAGCCCCCCGCCGGGTAGTTACCACAACCACCCCATTCATAGCCCGGGCTCCATAAAGCGCTGTCGCAGCAGCATCTTTTAGGATATCAATACTTTCAATATCATTGGCATTTAAACCTGCCACTGCCGATCCCAATAAGGTTGTAGGATCACCACTGGTCAAATCATCATTACTAACACTTACAATGTCTTCATGTACAATCCCGTCAATCACCCACAAAGGCTTATTCTCACCCGACAAAGAGGTAGCACCACGCACACGCACTTTCGGGGCAGCACCAAAAGTTCCGGACACATTCTGTATACTCACACCAGCGACAGCCCCTTCCAGCATACGGCTGACATCCATTACTCCCTTCAGTTTGATGTCATCCTGCTGCAATTTAGTTGAAGAACCGGTAAAGGTAGTCTTACTGATACTCCGGTAACCGGTTACAATAACATCATCCAACACCTTTTCTTCGTCTTCCAGCACCACATTCAGCGGAGCATCCGAACTTACAGTCACCTCTTTATTCAACATTCCCACAAATGAGAAAACCAATACAGGCGACTTCACCACAGGGCTCTCAATTATAAATTTACCATTGATATCAGTAGCGACTCCAACAGATGTTCCTTTCACCAATACACTCACTCCCGGTAAAGGCTCTCCCTTTTTATCCTTGACAGTTCCCGTAATTTTCCTCTTCTGAGCCTGAGGAGTTGTGGGAGTACCCAATTTACTTTCCGTAACAATGATCAGATTACCAGAAAGTTCATACTGATAACGATCGCCTACAATTCTTTTCAAGGCACGTTCAAGCTCTTCTTCTTTGAAAGACAGGGAAACTCTCTTTTCAGTATCTATGCTTTTAACATTGAAAAAGAAAAAATAATTGGTCTGTTTTTCCAGCTCCTTAAAGACATCTCCCAATCGCTCATTCTGACAATCGAGCGAAACCCGGATATCCTGTGAAAAACCTCTGGCATTTACTTTGATTAGAAATACCAAACACAAAATCAGCGTTAATTTCATAACACGCAATGTTTTTTGGGGCAATTGCCGCTGATGTACAACAAAAAATTGCTTTTTTTTCATAAGTTTGTATTTGAAATCCAACATCTCCCATTATTTCCGTCCAAAGAGTAACGGGACGTTATCTTCCGGTGATTGTGTCCAGCAATCGCCGGTTTTTATTTTGATTAAAAAAAGGTTCCTTTATTTCGGGCATAAAATTTCCGGAAAAAGTGAAAGCGAACTGATGTAAATTGAATTAAATGAGAGTAAAATTCAGGCTTGAGAAAGCAGAAAATGGAATCTGTAAAATTTGCAGTAAATATTTAGTAATTAAAAGATAAGAATAGTGTAAGATGATAAAAAACAGAAATGAGTGATCGGGAATTTGTGGTTTCTACCCGATTTTATTTGAATTCATTTGATTTCACTCAATTCAACTTAAATAAAGGAACCTTTTTTTTGTTCTTACTCGATGACCACCGTATTCCCTTTCATCTCAAACCGTACATTTGCAGTTTTTTCTATGATACGGAAAACTTCCTGGGGTGACAAGTGCTTGTCAATCATCCCTTTGAAAGCATGAGATTTAGCACTTTCATTCTGGAAAAAGACATCAAGCCCATACCAACGTTGCATCTGCATCATGATATTCTCCAAAGTCATCTCATTGAAAATAAACATTCCATTCTTCCAACTGATGTATTCCCGGGCATCAACCTCACAAACCTCAATATTCTTCATCCCCCAACGCGCCTGTTGGCCGGGGATCA
>CAJMQA010000216.1 GCA_905215395.1 uncultured bacterium
AGCTATTACCGGGGTCCGGGATATTTCAGCCAATATCAGTCCCCATATCCTGAATAATTTCGGCTTGAAGGATGCTGTCGAGGCCTTTATCAAGCGATTGGGGCAATCCGGGGAGTTTAAAGTTTTTTTTACTACCAACCTGGAAAATCAACGTTTCAACTACAATGTCGAAGTCATTCTGTACCGGGTGATTTGCGAGTTGATTAACAATACATTGAGACATGCAAATGCTACCAAAGTGACCATAGATATTCAGTTGGAAGAGGGAGGGTTGTATCTGGAATATACTGATAACGGTATAGGATTTGATATATCGGCTATATCGACTCACAATGGAATGGGATTGAATAATATACGGTACCGGCTGCAATCCGGGAACGGGGATATTGAGATTGTCAGTGAACATGGAAAAGGAATGAGGGCGAATGCTTTTATCCGTATATAAAATTATTAATTTTGTTTGTTTCTAACTGAATGCCATGAAAAAATTGAAAATCTATATTGTCGACGATCATAAATTATTCCGGGAAGGGTTAAAACTTTTGTTGTCTACTCAGGATTTTGTCCAGCATATTTATGAGGCTTCCGGCGGACAGGAATTTATTGAAAATCTTGCCTTGGTAGATTGTGACATTGTTTTAATGGATATTGAGATGCCCGGAATGAATGGTATTGAGGCAACGGAAAAGGCGCTCAGGCTGAAACCGGAATTGAAAGTGATTGTGCTGTCCATGTATGGGGACGAACAATATTATTATAAAATGGTAGATGCTGGTGTCAGGGGATTTGTGCTGAAAAGTTCAGGTATAGAAAAGGTGATCACTGCTATACACAAAGTGGCTGAGGGAGAAAATTATTTCTCGGAAGAGTTGCTGGTCAATATCCTCAATAGTATGCGGGATAATAATAAACCGGAACCTGAAATCCCCGATAGTGAAATTTCGGACCGTGAACTGGAAATCTTGTATGAGGTGTGTCTGGGTTTGTCCAATCAGGAGATTGCCGATAAGCTTTTTATCAGCAAGCGGACTGTCGATAAACACAGGGCCAATCTGCTCAGTAAAACGGGATGCCGGAATACGGCGGCTTTGGTAATGTATGCTATAAAGCATAAGATTATAAATGTCTGATGAACGGAATGATATTTGCTGCCGGTCTGGGTACGCGTTTGCGGCCTTTGACGAATGACCGGCCCAAGGCATTGGTCGGATTAGCAGGAAAACCTTTACTGGAACACGTTATTTTAAAAATGATCCGGGCCGGAGTGGACCGGATTGTGATTAATGTACACCATTATGCGGATCTGATCGGGGAGTTTTTAAAACAGCGGGATTATTTTAATTGGGATATAGTGGTCTCGGACGAACGGGAATGCCTGTTGGATACCGGGGGGGGACTGTTGAAGGCAAGGCCCTTATTTTTGCCGGGGCAGCCCGTATTGATTCACAACGTGGACATACTCTCTGAATTGGATCTGGAGCAATTGATCCATGAACATGAACAGCGTCAGCATTCTGCCACTTTGGTGGTAAGGCCTGGCGGAGCCGGCAGAGGATTGAGATTTAGTCCGGCAGGCTTGTTGAAAGGGTGGGAAAACCTCGATACCGGCGAACAAAGGATCGTGGATGACGAATTTTATGTCTCCCGGAATTATAGTTTTTGTGGAATTCATATCGTCAGTTCCGGCTTTCTGGAAAGAATGGAGGGAAGAGGAGTCTTTTCAATTATTGATGAGTATCTGCATCAGGCTCAGAGTACTCCTGTGAATATGTATTTTTATGAAGGACTTTTTTTAGATCTGGGAACCCCTGAGTCCATTGAAAAAGCAGAGAAAATCTTAAGGCGTTGACTGCAACCTCCGGGGTCTGCTTTACGTTGATAAATATCCATTCCGGAAACATGGATTCTTAGGACATTTTTCATATCTTCGGAAGATTAAGCTAACATATGAAGAGATTATTCAAATATCTGGGAGGTATATTATTAGCAATCTTAATATTGCTTATACTTGTGGTATTTTTACTTTATTTACCTCCTGTTCAGAATTTTCTCCGGACGAAAGCAGTGGATTATGTCTCTCAGAACTACCACCTGGATGTGAAAATCGGTCATTTCCGTCTGGGTTTCCCCCTGGATTTATCGTTGGAAGACGTATATGTGGGGCGTTATCCGGCGGATACTTTAGCAGCTGTGAAATCGTTGCGCTTAAATGTGGGATTGAAACATATTTTCCGGAAAGAGTTGAGCGTGGAGGAATTGTCATTGCATCAGGTGAGGTTTGGATTGGCAAATGATACCAGTAGTATGGATTTACAGGTAAATGTGGGGGAACTGGAACTCCGGGCACATCAGGTGGATCTGAAAAACAGGCGGGTAGAGGTCGGGGAGCTGAGCCTGGTCAATGGATCGGTTTCTTTGACGACCGGGACAGGCAGTACTACTGATACTACGGTCTCTGCTCCTTTCGACTGGGTCTTTCAGCTAAACCGTGTCCGTTTGCAACAGGTGGAGTACCGGATGAATACAGCTGCATTGCCTTATTTGGGGGCAGGTATTTCAGGTGGGAATATCCTGCGTAGCAGGATTATGTTCGGACAACAAAGGATAGAGGTGGATTCGGTGGCCATTGACAAGGGATGGTGTTCCATGGAAATGGCC
Source organism: uncultured bacterium (assembly GCA_905215395.1). GTDB lineage: Bacteria > Bacteroidota > Bacteroidia > Bacteroidales > Marinifilaceae > Odoribacter. Next base: position 2,659 of record CAJMQA010000216.1, read on the forward strand.
GCTGTTGTCCAGGATACAACAAGAGAAATCAGCAGCGATACTACAACTTCCTGGGAGGTTCGGGCCAATGCTTTACAGCTGGAAAACAGTGCTTTCAGTATGCGGTCTGAAAGTGCCGGAAAGACTGACGTCATCCTTTCGGGAATAGCTGTCAGCCTGGATAGTGTATACAACCGGGGTACGATTGTAAGGGGAAAACTGAAGGATCTGCGGGCAGTACAGAAAGATGGCTTGCGGCTGGATTCCATGCGTGCTGATATTTTTCTGGATTCTGCCCGGACAGCCTTGAATGGGGTATATATTCAGACTCCCGTTAGCCGGATCACTCTGGAGGCCGGAGCGGATGCCCCACTGGCCCAATTGATGAAACAGAAGCCTTTGTTGCTGAGGCTGGATGCCCGGATTGGCCTGTCGGACCTGACTCCTTTTTATCAGGGAATACCTGTTTCCATGCGGAAAAATAAAGTTAACCTGAATACTGTGCTGGCGTTGACAGAGGAAAGGATACAGGTGGATATGCTGAAATGTTCCATGCCGGGGTATTTTCAGTTGAGCGGAAAAGGAAGCCTGTCCTCATTACAGGATTTGAACCGTATCAGCGGAGAGTTTGACCTGAAAGGAGAGTTTCCCGATATAACCGTTTTGCAGCAATTCCTTGGCGATTCCACAGTCCGGATACCCCGGAATATGACTTTGTCTGCCAGCCTGAAAGCCCGGCAGGGAGATCTGACCTCTTCACTTCGTTTGTGTTGCGGGGAAGGGTGTCTGAATCTGGATGGCTCCTATCATTTGGTGAAAGAGGCATATGATGGAGAATTGACCCTCAATGCTTTTCCTTTGGAGCAATTCTTGCCTCAGGATTCTTTAGGACCGGTATCAGCAATTGTGCGTTTGTCGGGGAGTCACTTCAATTGGCTGACAGCGAAAGCCGATTTAGCTGTGGACGTCCGGCAATTTCTGTTCCGGGGATATGACTACCGGGATTTTTCTTTACAGACTTCTCTGGACCGTACCCGGATACAGGGCACTCTGACCAACAGAGACCCGGATACTCCGGTGGAGCTGATTTTCAAGGGAGATTCCCTGGGACAGGAGTATGTGGCAACCTTGGCGGGCCGGATCGGAGATGTAGATCTGAAGGCTTTGAATCTGGTGCCTGAACCTTTGACGACGGCTTTGAACCTGGATATCCGGGCTTCTATGGGAACTGGGGAAACTTATGGGCTGGATGTCAGTCTGGATAGCCTGAAAATCACAGATGCTAAAAATACCTATGTTTTGGGTAGCTTGAAAATGGAGATGAAGAGCAACCGGACAAGGACTGTTTTGGGGATGCATACCGGAGATTTACAGTTGAACTTCCGGACAGATACTTCGCTGATGGGATTTGCCGGGGCAGCAGGAAAAGTGGCGCAAATTATCGGGCAGCAGATTACAGAGAAGGATGTAAATATGGAGACATTGAAGGAAGATATGCCGGATTTTAGTTTCCGGCTTGAGGGAGCCCGGGATAATGCTGTGGCACGTTTCCTGAATACCCGGAATATCGGATTTAACAACCTGTCCTTTGATGTGACTTCCCGGAAGCGTAGCGGGTTGCGTCTGAGTTTTCTGACCAGGAAGCCTTATTTTGGAACTGTACGTCTTGATTCTGTACAGGCTGGAGTGTGGCAGACGGGAAAAAGTCTGGTGTATGCTATTACGGCAGGCAGTTCGGCAGAATCCTGGAAGGGGCTTTTCAATGTAAATATGTCCGGAAGAATGCAGGGAGATGAGTTCCGTTGGGAATTGAAACAAAAGGACGGGCAGGGACAGATCGGTTTTGATATGGGAGTGAATCTGGTGATGAGGGATTCTGCTTTTACGGTCAGTTTCTTCCCGGTGAATCCGATTCTGGGATATACGCGGTGGATTGTAAATGCCGATAACCGGATTGTGGTCGGGAAGGATTGGAAAGTAAATGCCAATCTCCGGATGGCTTATTTGAATAAACTGGTTAGTATTCAGTCGTTGGAGGATCAGGGGGATAAAAAGGATCCTTTACAGATTGAAATAGCAGGCGTCAATTTGACTAACCTGTCCCGTATGGTTCCGTTTATGCCGGAGCTGGCAGGTACCCTGAATACGGATCTGAAACTATATTCCAGGGACAATGCTTTTGGGGTAGACGGGGATGTACAAATTGTGGATCTGTTTTATGACCAGCAACGGGTAGGTACTGTGAACCTGGGATTGCAGTATGCCGGAAATACAAATATGACAGACCATGAAGTGGATTTTGAGTTGAACCTCGATAGCATAAAGCGGGCTGTGGTCCGGGGAACATTCTCAACTTCTGAAACAAAACGGGATTTGATGGTGGATATGGATATCCCCTCTTTGCCGCTGTATATTGTAGATGCCTTTATGCCTCCCGGATTAATTCATCTGGCAGGTGAACTCAATGGTAATCTCCGTTTCCGGGGGACCGTAGATGAACCTTTGCTGAACGGAGGGCTGGCCTTCCGGAATGGGAAAGCGGATGTGGTAATGCTGGGGACTACCTTTAGTTTGGATACCACCCGTTTGCTTGTAGAGGATGGGAAAGTCGTTTTCCGTAAATACCGGTTTATTGCCCCCAATAACAGCGATCTGGTTGTTAACGGGCAGATTGTTTTGACTCCTTTCGACCGGATGAACATGGATCTGGCTTTCAATGCCAATAATTTTGAGGTGGTGAATGTGAAAAAGAACCAGACCTCTCTGATTTACGGGAAAGCCTATGCCAATATAAATTCCCGGCTGTCCGGCGAATTTTCTGCCTTGAGCGTGACGGGAAATGTGGATCTGCTTAACCGCACCAATATCACCTATACCTTACGGAGTTCCGGTCCGGAACTGGTGGATAAAAGTGCTGATCTGGTACGTTTTGTTTCTTTCAGGGACAGTACTCTGAATGAAAAGGATGAAATGACAAACCGTGTGAATGCCAGTAGTTTTGTTCTGAGAATGCTGATAGAGATCGGGGATCAGGTAGGGGTAAATGTGGAGTTGTCTGAAGATGGTAGTAACAATGTTTCCATACAGGGAGGCGGAAATCTGGTGCTGACGATGAATCCCGAAAGCGGAATGAGCTTGTCTGGAAAGTATATTCTCTCCGGAGGGACAGTGGTCTACAATGTTCCGATTGCCGGGAAAAAGGAGTTTAGTATTCAGACAGGCAGCTATGTGGAGTGGACTGGAAATGTGATGGACCCGATGCTGAATATTTCGGCTTCCGAAGCGGTGAAAGCTACCGTAGAAGATGGGGACAGAAATCGTCTGGTTACTTTTGAATCCATCATCAGGATTCAGAATACCCTGACGCATCCG
>CAJMQA010000217.1 GCA_905215395.1 uncultured bacterium
GTTGAAAATTGCAATGTATTCTTCCAGAGTCATACTGTTCCTCAATCCTGACAAAGTATACAGAGCGGCATAAGAATCAGGGTTTTCTTTGACAAACTGAATGGTCTCTTTTTCTATCTGCTCTCTCAAGGCACTTCTTTTTTCCTCCAGTCCCCTTTTCTCTTCCTCACTCAAACCCTGGTTCTGCACTTGCCGGAGGATATCAAAGGCTTCCTTTTTCAAGGGCATTGTCTTTGCATATAATTTCATCAGGTCATTGTTTAACTGATCTCCCGTCATCTGTATTTCCGGCCAGCGCTGGTTGTCCAGATTTAAATCCAGAACTGTACCGGGAGTGATAAAAACAGGAATGCTCTCACCCGGAATAATTCCTCTGCCCAGTTTTATGTTACTGTTCTCATCCCTGGAAACGACAGAGGCCACGACCGTATCTGTAAATTCCTTCTTATAGCTCAGCTTCCCATTATCTATCCCGATTGTATCCAGCACAAAATTTCCGTCAACCGCATAGGCTAATACCAGGAACTCGGCAGGATAAGAAGTAACAGAACCCTTGATTACAAAATCATTCTTTTTTGGAGCATTGCATCCCATCAGCAATATCAATACTCCTAATGTCATCCATTTCATTTTCATAATGCACTTTTTATTTTTTCTAATTTTTCATGAATACGGTTAGCAATAGCATCATTTCCGACAGGCATCTTTTCGGCAGCTTTCTGCATTTCCCAAAGCGCTTCTTTCTGGTAGCCCATTTTACTCAGCACTTCAGCCAGAGTTTCATAATTCGTAAAATTTCCGAAAAGCGTAACCGCTTCTAATGACCAGATCATCGCTTTGGTCAATAACGCCCGGTCCTCTGATAAGCGGGCCACATTGGCAGCCAAATCCCGGAAGGCAAAAGACAAGCTACTACTTTCATTCACTTCGGCAAATTGCAGAGAAAATGCCAGTTGTTCCGGATTTTGCGAAGACAACTGATCTGCCTCAGCGATCATCTTTTCCAGAAATTTTTTATACTGCATGGCATCCCTTTCCAATACACCCTTTTCTTCCTGGAATAAAATAGCGGCATGTTTTTCGGCAATCTTTTCAAATTCAGCAGTCTGTCCTGTTGCAGCCAGGAATCTTGAACGCAACTTGATCTCTTCTGCGTCCGTGTCCTGCCCCAGTTTCTTCCCCAGAGCAGAGTTGATTTTCACGACTTCTTCGAATAAATCCACGTTTTTTTCTGCCACAGCCCTTTTGTAAGAATACTGAACGATATTATACGCCAGAAGTTCGGCCAAACGCTTCTCGTCGAGGCCGCCGGCACGGGCAATCTCATCCCAATGAGCGAGGATAAAACCGGCGCATTTTCCGCCAGCCTTCACCTGAGTGCCAAACGTAGCCAACTCTTTCAAAAAAGCAGGTGCCAACAAATCTTTTTCCCGGGCAATACTCACATACTGATCCCTTATATCGGCATTATCCAATTTTATCCGGTTCCGTTTCGCCAGATAAGCTTTGACAAAGTCCGGCTGATTTTTCTTCCGGGTATACAAAGCATTCCATTCCTCCAAGGTTCTCTTATCGGCAAATTCTTCCAGAGCAATCTGTCCCTCCGCAATAAATTTCTCTGCCGGCATATAACTCCCCGACCGGTAAAACAATTTTCCGTCTCCATCTACATATAAATAAGTAGGAAAAGAATGAATCTGATAGGTCTTTGCCACTTCCACCCCGTCTCCTTTCTCACAATCCAGTTTATAACAGATAAAATTGGCATTATAGAAATCACCCACCTCTTTCATCGGAAAGATTTCTTTCACCATTTTTTTACAAGGACCGCACCAACTGGTATAATTGTCTATAAATACCAGTTTTTTTTCTTTTTTTGCCATTGCCAGAATCTCTTTCCAGCTTCCTTCCCGGAAAATGATTCCCTGAGCCAGCAATGAGCTGCTAAACCCACACAACAGCAGAATAAAAACAATTTTTCTCATCGGATGTATTTTTGAAGAAACGTATCTATATTCTCACTGGAAGGACGCGGAGCATTGATATTAATAATCTTTCCCTCCTTATCGAATATCATAAACCTGGGGATAGCTGTAATATTATACTCTTTGGCAAAAGTAGAATCAAAATTTTCCGGGATGACAAACTGCTGCCATTGCGGTTGATCTTTTTCCAATTTCTGCTGCCACTTTTTGAGGTCATTGTCCAGGGATATACTGAGAAATTCTATGTCCGGATTATTTTTATATTTCTCCACCAGTTTTTCTACGAAAGGAATCTCTGCACAACAGGGACCGCACCAAGTGGCCCAGAAATCGATATAGGTCACTTTTCCCTTCCCAACGATATCCCGGAAATGCACGCTTTTCCCATCTATGGTCTGCATTTCAAAATCCGAAGCTTCCACGCCGGGAATCAGTTTGGACAAACGATCATAAAGGGCTTGTATCTTGGCCAAAGCTTCCGGATTGGTTGACGTCCTCTTATATTCAGCAAATATTTCCGGCATAGCTTCGTCTCCCCCTACTGCAAAATAAATATGCATTTTTTCATCAGCCAGCTGATTACGCACCTCCTGGCTGGAAACTTTTTCCCTCAACAGCTGCAAGAAACGTACAGTATTATTTTCAGGACTACCTGCCGGATGAGTTTTCTGATAAAAACGAAGCCATTGTTCTGTAATCTTCACATTTTCAGGATCATTTAAATCTACCCCATTGTAATAAGCCATAAAATCAGGATCTTCGGCCGGATTGATCTTATTCCTGCCGGCTCCCCAGGCATAGGGGAAAAGGACCTCCGAAGGCAAACGGTCGATCTGAACAGTTTTTTGGGCTTTGAACTCTTTCCGGGTATTCCTCAACATTTCCCGGAGTGTATCCTGATAAGCGGTCAATTGCCCTTTATACTCACGGAAACTAATCACCGAACCATCCTGTTTGGTATAAACTGGCGAGAAGTTGCACCAAAAACCACTGGTTTTATAAAGATATTCACACTCTTTCTGATTAACTCCGGAAAATTCCGGAACAGAACGTAAACGACCTTCAATTTTTTCCCCAGTCACTTTCAGTCTGGTCGTCTGCCCCGGGACCAGATAACAATTGATCACCGTACGGTCATCCCCCAGATATTCCAGATAGAGTCCTTTTTCAACAGGTTCAGTAATACTGAACCTGTGAGAAAAACTACCATCCTGAGCCACCTGTACTGTATCATATTGTCCTTTGGTTCCGACAATCAGCAACTGACCATCATTTTTCCAGCTATGTACCTTTCCTTCCAAGGTCGCTGTATTTTGTGTATAAGCCGGCAATATTGTCCCCAACATCAGCCAATATAGAATAAATCGGATTTTTTTCATTTCAATTTTTATTTAAGGATTTTGTTTCCAATCGGTATGGTACTGCATCACATATTCCGGAATCCGGACAGTCAACCGCTCTTTGGTCAAGGTATAAGTCTGATCATTCAGTTTCCGGGTTTTCTCAATCATTGGTCCTCCAACGGGATCATCCCACAGACGTCGCATATCATACCAGCGGTGGCCTGTAGCTATAAATTCACGCATCCGTTCTTCCAGTATCCATTTCAATACCTGAGTAGCATCCGTTGACTCCAGAGCCACATATTTATCCCGGATAATTCTGTTTTCCCGCAGTTCGTTCAGATATTTCAGCGCATTGGTCAGATCATTGGCCCGGGCATAGCATTCCGCTGCCATCAAATAAATATCAGGCATAGAAACACCGGCATTCGAGTAATTAAACCGTTTCAGCTTTAAACCCGGAGCATCGGCATCCCAATCTTTTCCGTTGACATCACGGTCATGCAACATAAACTTCGCCCGCAAATCCCCTTCCTGAGTAAAAAAGCCCAACAAATGGTCAGATACAAAAACCGGATTATTCGGAAAAGAATAAACACTCCCCTGCGTCGGGTCACGCAAATTCAACTGAGAAGTCATCACCGATTCCACATTCTGAACCTCTTGCAAGACAGCCCTCGGAAAATTTTTCGACGTATTCATCCCCTGCCAGGGCTCATTCTCATTCTTTAATTCCAAATCATTATAATTCAACAACTTATAATCCAATCCAACAGAAGATGTCTCTGTTTTCAGAATACCGAACAATTGTTCAAGAGCCTTCAAGGCATCTGCATACTGATTCATATTAAAATATACCCGGGCTTTCAATCCGTAAGCTCCCAGTTTAGAACCTAAAAAGCGGGCCGGTAACGCAGAATAGGCTGGCAGATATTTAACCGCCGTATCGATATCGCTCAGAATATGACGATACACTTCATGAACCGGTGTTCTCTGATGGGAAGTATTGTTCACATCATTCTCCAGAATGACGGGAACTCCCGGATCGGTAGCAGAAGTCATTGCATAAGGAGGAGCAAACATCGTCACCAGATGAAAATAGTGTAAAGCCCGATAAAGACGTGCTTCTGCTTCGATCTTCAGCAATTTCCCCATAGGTTCTCCTTTCAGGTCCCGAACTTCATTGACAATCTTATTGTAGGTAAAAATCATTTCATACCGGTCACTCCAGGCCTGAGGATTTATAGTGATATCGAAAATCTCATCCTCCCGGAGGTATGCTCTCCGCACAAATACATCAGTCGACTGAGTCAGGTAAAAATTGTTGCTCCAATACACTTCATCCCCCATAATTCCGATCATGGCGTCGGCAGAATAACATGCTCCTAGGGGATACAGCATATCCTGATAATCATCTGCCGAAGATGGGATTGCCACATTCGTTGTCGGAGCAACATCCAGAAAATCGTTACATCCGATATGGCACAAACCGAACGCCAACCCTATTATTATTCCAATATAATGTTTCATAATTTCCATTTTAAAAACTAATATTCAATTTCAGCATGTACTCAGGACCATATTTTAAAGTCCGTTTATAGCCCACCATAGAAGCCACATAACGAGGATCTATGCCTTTATTATTGAAAGCCCAGCAAAAAGGATTTGCAACCTGAGCACTCAGCATACATTCCCGTATCCCCAGATTCTGCATCAGGGAAAGGGGCAACCTGTAACTCAGGGTAATATCGCTGATATAAATATAGGAACCATTGATCACGTTGATATCTGCTGCCGGATAATAAGAGCCGTTTTTCCGGCTGGCTCCCTGGGGCAACCAACGTGGTACATCGGTTTTTCTTTCATCGCCGGCTTCCCGCCATGCATAGCGGTAATCGTTGTGCAAAGGGTTGAGCCAAGGAGCTGTACTCATTTCCGTCGATACCTGGCTGTACAACAAGCGGCTGTTGAAATTGCTGTTTGCCACATCATTTCTCAGTTTATGACCCAGATTATAAATAGCCAGTACTGACAGACGGAAATTTTTATAAGTAAAGGTATTCGACAAACTTCCGGTAAAGGGAGGCTGTGCTGTACCCGAATGCACCAGGGCGCTGATATCCGTTACCTGATCAGCCGTCTTATTCCCTTTTTCATCATACACCATCGGTTCGCCTTCATTGTTCAAACCTGCCCAACGGTAAGAAAACAAGCTATAAGCTTCATAGCCTTGTACAAAAACAGGTCCGTAGGTCTTGGCATAATCTGAAATCCGGGGTTCCACATATATATCTGTAATCTTATTTTTATTGAACGAGAAATTGAATCCGGTCATCCAGGAAAAATCTTTCGTTTTAATATTCATTGAATTGATCACCAATTCAACTCCTGTATTTTTCATTTTTCCGATATTGGTGGAAATTGCTGCAAAACCATTGGTCGGATCTATGGTGCGTTGTCCGATCAAATCCATTGTATTTTTGTGATAAACATCGACCGAACCACTCAATTTCCCCTGTAAAGCAGAGAAATCAATTCCGAAATTGGTGATATTGGTTTTCTCCCACTTCAGGTTCTTCAATGCCGGCGAAGAGATCGTCACATACGGCTTTGTCTGCCCGAAAGAATAATTAGACATAAATCCATAGGAAATAATATC
>CAJMQA010000218.1 GCA_905215395.1 uncultured bacterium
TACATTCTCATCACAGAACTTTTCGATACTGAAGTATATATCCGGCAGGGAAAAGAATTCATTCAGACGATATTCACCTATCTCCGTTCATTTATCAACAAGGATTTCTATCCTTTGCAGGAGAAAGCAGTTCTGGCCCAGGGGGAGATCATGTCTACCACCCTGATGCATTATTATCTGGAAGAGTGCAACATCCCGAACACCCTGATGTCTGCTTTGGAATATATGCGGATCGACAAAGACTGCGAACCGGACTATTTTTACATCCGGCAAAACCTGAAGCGTGAATTATCCCAGCCCGACACTCAGAAATTAATCATTACCCAGGGGTTTATCTGCCGGAATGCCTACGGGGAAATCGACAACCTGAAGCGAGGAGGCAGTGATTATTCTGCAGCCCTGATCGGTTCAGCCATAAAAGCTGAAGAGATACAAATCTGGACAGATATAGACGGTTTCCACAACAACGATCCCCGGGTGGTCGAAAACACTAAGGCGATCCGGAATCTCTCCTTTGAGGAGGCAGCAGAACTGGCCTATTTCGGAGCCAAAATACTTCATCCTTCCAGTATACAGCCGGCCCAAAAAGAAAATATACCGGTTCGCCTGAAGAATACCTTGTGTCCGCAGGATGAAGGAACCCTGATCACCCAGGAAAGCCCTGCCAAAAATATAAAAGCAGTAGCCGCTAAAAGCGGAATTACCGCTATTAAAATCAAATCCACCAATATGTTATTGGCATACGGATTTTTACGTAAAGTTTTTGAAGTTTTTGAAGCCTGGAAAACCCCGATTGATATGGTTGCCACCTCAGAAGTGGCTGTTTCTCTGACTATAGATTGCACAGAACATCTGGATGAAATCCTCCGGGATCTGGAAAAATACGGAACCATCGAAGTAGACCGTGACATGGCTATCATTTGTATTGTCGGGGATTTCTCTGCAGGGAAATCAGGGCTCGGAGCCCAGGTTTTAAAAGCATTGGAAGAAGTTCCCCTGCGCATGATCTCATATGGCGGAAGTGAACACAATATCTCCCTGCTCGTAAAAGAAGCAGACAAGAAGAAAGCAATGATGGATCTGAGTTACAAATTAGCCGATCTGCAAGCCTGATAACCAACGTAAATCCGTACCATGCAACTTACCGATACGATCAAAAATACTCCGACTCCTTTCTATTACTATAATATAGATTTATTGGAAAGGACTTTACAAACTGTACTTGCGGAATCACGCAAGTACGGTTACCATGTCCATTATGCTGTCAAAGCCAATGCCAATCCAGTATTATTGAAACTTATCAGCCAATACGGCCTGGGAGCCGATTGTGTCAGCGGAAATGAAATCAAACGAGCGCTGGAGTGTGGATTTTTATCCGAAGGAATTGTTTATGCAGGCGTAGGAAAAAGCGACCGGGAAATCGAACTGGCCTTACAGAACGATATCTTCTGCTTCAATTGCGAGTCACTGCCTGAAATCCGTGTGATCGATGAAATTGCAGGCCGGTTGAATAAAAAAGCGAAAATTGCATTGCGCATCAACCCGAATGTCGATGCCCATACACACCACTATATCACGACCGGGATTGAAGAAAACAAGTTCGGCATTTATTTATACGACCTGGAACGGGTTGCCACAGAAGCACTGAAATTACCTCATATCCAATTGATCGGGTTGCATTTTCACATCGGCTCGCAAATTACAGACATGACTGTTTTCCGGGGGCTGTGTATCCGCGCCAACGAAATCCAGGCTCAGATGAAAGAACACAATCTGATTTTGCCCCACATCAACTTCGGCGGAGGGTTAGGAATCGATTACAACGACCCTTATCAGAATCCCATTGCCGATTTTGCATCCTATTTTGAAACTTTTTCCCGTTTTTTCGAACCTGAACCCCATCAGCAGATTCACTTCGAACTGGGACGTTCCATTGTAGCACATTGCGGCGACCTCGTTTCCCGGGTATTGTATGTCAAAGAGGGGAAGAAAAGACAATTTGCCATTCTGGATGCCGGTATGAACGACCTTTTACGTCCGGCTCTCTATCAGGCTTTTCACAAAATTGAAAACATCAGTTCCGATAAACCCCTGAAGAAATACGATGTCGTAGGCCCCATCTGCGAATCGTCCGACTGTTTTGGCAAGGATGTCACCCTCAACGGCACCAGCCGCGGTGACCTGATCGTCATTCATTCCTGCGGTGCCTATGGCGAAACCATGGCCTCCGGGTACAACCTGAGAGACCTGGCCCCATCTGTATTTTCCAGGTAGTTTTAAGATTCCGGACCATACATTTCCGTTTTTTTGAAATAATTATTTAGTTTTGCAGACAAATATACTTTACCATGAAAGAGGTGGAATTCTTAGAAGGGGTTAACCATAAGGACGATAAGGCCTGGGATGAGCTTTATCAATATTTTTATGCCCCTTTGTGTTGTTACTCCGCCAAAATTACCGGCAACGAAAATGCCGCAGAAGATATTGTACAGGGATGTCTGGTACACCTATGGCATTCTTCCGTCTGCTTTCAGGATATAAAAGTCATTACCTCCTACCTATACCGTTCAATTTATAACGCTTCACTCAATTTTCTCCGTTCCCAGCATAGAGCCCGGAAACTCCATGAAAAATGGATGGATAGTGTACGAGAAAATGAAGAGGAAGCCATAGCCATGGCTATAGAAGAAGAAGCCATCACCCGTTTTTATATCGTCGCTTCCCACCTACCCAAACAACAAAGGGAGATCCTCCTGCATTGTATGAAAGGTGAAAAAGTGAAAGAAATCGCCACAAAACTCGGAATCTCGGAAAATACCGTAAAAACTCAGAAAAAAAGGGCCTACCATGTTTCTCCGTGAGCAGCTTGGTGAATTATGGGCCATTGTTTTACCTCTCCTTTTTGGATATTAGCACATTTTTTTAAGATATCAAATCTTTCGTCAGATGCGTATCCGGAAGCGTATCCGGATACGCATGTTTTTCACTTCAGTTTTTCGCTGAATCCTGCTTTAAGGTATACAAGTGTTATTTTACCACATAAAGCAATCAGTCTTCGTATTTCTGCATAAATTTGTTGTTTATGTCTTTTTCCAGCCTCTTCACACATTCCCGGTGGGATGGCCGTTCATAGTCGATGGAAATCAGGCATCCTTCCGGATCGATCAGCATAAAACGGGGAATCCACGACATCCGGTACTCTTTTTGCATCACCGCTCTATTTTCCTTGTCCACGATATACTGCGGCCAGGTGGCTGGATGCTTTTTCAGATAGTCTAACCAAACTTTTTGTGTATAATCCCACGAAATACTGATCAGGGTAATTCGTTTGTCATCAGCAAAATGTTCCTGTAATTTCTCCATATGGGGGATTTCCATGACGCATCCTTTACACCAGGTTGCCCATACATCCACAAATACGTAGGTTCCCTTTAAATCCGACAGACGGCACTTTTTCCCTTTGTCGTCGATCAGCTCGAAGTCGGGAGCCGGTTTCCCCGGCATCAGGTTGTTGTATACGCGCAGATATTCCTGGTATTGTTCGTCGATTTGTTTCCGCATGACGTCATTTGTACAGATTTGTTTGTATAATTTTAGCGCGACATCCAAATTTTCTCCCATGGCATTTTTTAGCCAGATTTGCATGTGGTTGGTTACGATTTCGTTTTTCATTTCCGGGTTACTGACCAGTCGGTCCAGTTCTGTGAGATAACGGATATTTCTTTCCTCTTCCTTATATTCGGGGTCCTGTGCCAGGTTCCATCTGATTATGTCTCCGATGATATATTGGTCGCATTCATCCGGGTCGTTAACATTAAGTGTTTGCAAGAAAGCGGTAAAATCGGTGTCTGAAGCTTCTTTTCCTGCTCGTGCGCGTTGGATAAGTAACGAAGAATACTCTACTAACCTGCCTTGGAAATACAAATGCTGCCGTCTGGCAAATTCATTTTTTACTTTTAGGTCTTTCACCCGGTTCAATATGGCCTGGGCATTTTTTTCTATTTCCTCCATTTTTGCTTTATAGGCAGCAAAAGATAAGGTTTTCGTTTCAGGTTCGTCCCGAATTCCTAAGGTTTTCAGTTTGTTGAAAATCATTCGATATTCGTTCTCGGCTGCCCGGTCTCCTGAAAATTTCGCATTTACTTTTTTATGAGGCAACAGAGTGAGATCCAATCCCGCTTGCTCGCCTGCCATTAGGTTTATTTCGATTCCCCACGGTTCGTAATCCGGGATGCTCACGATATAGATTTGATCTCCGGCCAACTTCGGCGACCACGAAAATTTACCCGAAGCATTTACTTGTAAAGTGTCTCTGAAATCTGCTTCATAGCTCCAGACGATCACTTTTTCTCCGTTATAAGGACGTATCCGTCCTTTCAGTATCGTTTGTTTAGCCTGGCAACCTAAACTGATTGCCAGTAGAAATATGACCGATAATAGTTTCATGCTTTTCATTTTATGGCTTATTTTTCATATCTTGTTCTAACATCTTCACGCACTCCGAATGTGAAGGCCGTTCGTAATTATAAGAAACCAGGCAGCCTTGCGGATCGATGAGCATAAAGCGGGGAATACCCGATATCCGGTATTCCTTTTTCATCACGTCCATATTTTCCTTGTCTACCATATATTGTGGCCAGGTTACCGGACGTTTTTTCAGATAATCCAACCAAATTTTTTGTGTATCATCCCATGAAATGCTGATCAGGGTAATCCGTTTGTCATCAGCGAAATATTCCTGCAATTTTTCCATATAAGGAATTTCCATCACACATCCTTTACACCAGGTGGCCCAGACATCGACAAACACGTATGTTCCTTTCAGATCCGACAGACGGCACTTTCCCCCCTTGTCATCGATCAATTCGAAGTCGGGAGCCGGTTTCCCCGGCATCAGATTACCGTATACCCGCAAATATTCTTTGTATTGTTCCGCTATTTGATTGCGCATGGTATCGTCAGTACAAATTTCGTTATACTGTTGTATCTCCTTATCCAGAGGTCGTCCCAATTCACTGCTGATTGCCATTTTTATATGTTTGGTAGCGAATTCATTTTTCATTTCCTGATTGCTAACAAGGTGGTCGAGTCGGTTAAGGTAGTCGAATTTTCGTTCTTCCACTCTGAATGTGGGATCCTGGGCCTGCTGCCAGTTGATGATCTCCCAAACCATGTATTCGTTGCATTCCTTCGGATTATTCACATCCAACGACTTCACAAAAGCATTGAAATCTTCGTCCGGTGCCGCTTCACCTTTCCTTAGTTTCATGGCTAATACCGAAGCATAAACCGTTCGTCTGGTCTGAAACCATAAATGTTGTTTTTGTTTGAAATGGGCTTTGATTTCCGGATCGTCAATCTGCTCCAGCAAGGTTTGCATGTCCTGTTCTATTGGATCCAACAGTGCTTTATATTCGGCAAAAGAAGGTTTCCATGATTCCGGGTCATAACCGATCTTTAATTCGTCCAGTTTGTCGAAAGCCAGCCGGTATTCGTTTTCAGCGGACCGGTCGCCGGCGTATTTCACTTTTATCGTTTTATCCGGCAGGAGTGATAGCTTTAGTTCTTCCCGGTCACCGGGAGCCAGATAGAGCGGAATTCTCCATGGTTGGTAACCGGCGACATGCACCGTGTAAACCTCACTGCCCGTCCCTGAAGGTGCCCAAGAGAAATTTCCCGAAGCGTCTACTTCCAGTGTATCCTGTAGATTTGATTCATAACAACTTACAAACACCGGTTCCCCCTGGTAATTCTCAATATGTCCTTTCAGGACTGTCTGTCCGGGTTGGCAACCCGAACAAACAGCCAATATCCATGCAATAAATAAAAATCTCATTTTTTTATTTTTTATATTCGAAATCTACCACTTTCCCGCACACATTTTTAAATTCACAGCCTTCAACCGGGAGTAATGCGCCTCCGCCCTGCGGATTCATTTGCAGGTAATAAATCGAACCGCTGCCGGCCCTACCCGATCCGTCACTTAC
>CAJMQA010000219.1 GCA_905215395.1 uncultured bacterium
GAGTCCCGTCCGCACCGCTGAGAGTCAAGACAATACATTGACAAAAGCGGACAAAGCACGTAATATTCAAAATATTACGTGCTTTTTTATTGTTCTGCGAAAAACAACTGAAACCACAAAAAAGCCCCTATTATGATTCATATCACTAATGAAATGATAAACGGAGGAGGAAAACTCTTTACACTGTGTTATCATTCGGAGACAAGATTAAGGGAGCTTATTGCTGTAGGATTTATCCTCCTGCTGTGCCAACCACATCCACATTGTGCCAAATGCTGCCAGACAGAGGGAAATATAATATAAGCAGAATGTAGTTAGACAATTATTTGTAAATATATGGTCGGTTGATTTACAGATTCATCAAATTATTAGTTTGATATTTCGGCATTCTAATTCTTCCTTCCCCAATTCTCCTGGATGGTATGAACAAAATAAGTGCAAATTATTTGCGGATGTTCCCATGTCTCATTTATTTATAATGATTTGTAATATCTACCAAAGAACATATTTCTATTATAGTTTGATTTGATTGGTTCAATATTTCCCGAAATTCAAGTCTGCACTGATTGTTGATACGTAAAGAAGAAATTTCAGATAGCCATGATTATATTGGGTTGAAAACGATGCTTTTTATCTGATGACTTTCTGTTTCATACAGCTCAACCAGATACTTTTTTCAAACTCAACATTCATGTATTGTTCTCTGAATAATATAAATATAATGATTATTTCTGGTTCATGATGAGCAACAGAATGTAGAAGTATCCTTCCAGATTATTTTTTTTATCTCTCAGATAATTAAAAGATAGATTTTTAACGATAACATACAGAAAAATTTTCAGGCTCACGATAGAATCATACTCAGCCCTTTTTTTTCAAAGCCGGACAAACACTTCCTGGGCAATATCTTCAGCAACCGCCCGGTCTGCAACGAATTTCATCGCCGCCATGCACATGAATGGATAAAATTCTTCAAACAGTTTTTCGAAAGCTTTGACATCCCCCTCTTTTATGGCTTCGTATAAAATTTCCTCCGGCACCAAAAGTTTTTTTCCGGTCAAATGTAATAAAATTCCAAAAAAAAGCTGTCCGAAACTTTAAATTTCGGACAGCTTACATTCTATGCAGATCGTTCTTAATCGCCCAAAGTTGCCACCATAACAGCCTTGATCGTGTGCATACGGTTTTCAGCTTCATCAAATACGATTGAATTCGGAGATTCAAAAACGTCTTCAGTCACTTCAATCCCATTCAGACCAAACTGTTTGTTTACATCACGGCCAACCTGAGTTTCCAGATTGTGGTATGCCGGCAAACAATGCATAAATTTACAATTCTTGTTGCCTGTCAGCTCCATTACCTTTGCATTTACCTGATAAGGCATCAGCAATTTGATTCTTTCTGCCCAAACTTCAGCCGGTTCTCCCATAGATACCCATACGTCTGTATACAGGAAGTCACATCCTTTCACTCCTTCTTCAACTTTATCGGTAACAGTTACTTTTGCACCCGTTTCTTTCGCAATCTCTTTACAAGTGGCAATCAGTTCTGCATCCGGTTGTAAAGCTTTCGGAGCAACAATACGAACATCCATCCCCATTTTAGCACCACCTACCATCAGGGAGTTACCCATATTGAAGCGGGCATCGCCCAGATAAGCAAAAGTTACCTGATTCAAAGGTTTATCAACATGTTCTGACATAGTCAGGAAGTCTGCCAGAATCTGAGTCGGGTGAAATTCATTAGTCAAACCATTCCATACCGGAACTCCGGCATATTTAGCCAGTTCTTCTACAGTTGCCTGTGCAAATCCACGGTACTCAATACCATCATACATACGTCCCAATACCCGGGCTGTATCTTTCATGGATTCTTTCACACCAATCTGAGAACCGCTGGGGCCCAGATAAGTCACATGTGCACCCTGATCATAAGCAGCCACTTCAAAAGCACAACGTGTACGGGTTGAAGTTTTTTCAAATATCAAAGCTATATTTTTCCCTTTCAGACGAGGTTGCTCTGTACCTGCATATTTTGCTTTTTTCAAATCAGCAGCCAGATTCAACATATATTTGATCTCAGCCGGAGTGAAGTCTAACAACTTCAGGAAATTTCTGTTTCTTAAATTAAAAGCCATACTCTTTATTATTTTAAATTGTAAAATTATGATTCTGAATTCTAATGACGAACTGACAAATATATAATAAATGTTGCAATTATTTTAATCGTAATGCATGGTAATTTTAGAACCATAACGACGATCTTCCAATTTTGTTGCTTCGGTAATCACTGCTTTCTGTCCACCTTTTTCCACAAACGACAGGCAAGCCCGGATTTTCGGAGCCATACTGCCTTCACCAAACATTCCCGCTTCCAGATATTTCATTGTATCAGCATAATCCAGGAACTCCAGCTTCTCTTCAGTCGGTTTCTTGTAATCCTTATAAATATAAGGAACATCAGTCAGGATATACAGCTCGTCAGCTTTCACCCGGGCTCCGATCATAGCTGAAGCCAGATCCTTATCGATCACTCCTTCCAGAGGCTGCAACATTCCTTCTCCATCCAAATATACCGGAATGCCACCACCACCACCGGTAATCACAATACTACCGGAACGAGCCATACGTTCTACCAAGGCTGCATTCTTAAAATCAATGGGCTGTGGAGAAGGCACAACACGTCTCCAGCCCCCTTCTACTTTTATCTCTTCCTTAAAAATCCAACCGTGCTCAGCAGCCAGTTTATCGGCTTCTTCCCGGGTATAAATTTTTCCGACACGTTTGGTCGGATTTTTCAAAGCCGGATCATTCTCATCCACCACAACCTGAGAAATCATAGATACCACATGCCTGGTCAATCCATGCTCTTTCAGGATATTTCTCAGATTACGCTCAATCATATAACCAATCTGTCCCTGCGAATAAGCCACACACATATCCAAAGTCATGGGAGGCAATCCATACATTTTGACTCCTGCATCATCACTCATCAGGATATTTCCAACCTGAGGACCATTTCCATGAGTGATGATCAGATTATATCCTTCACGAACCAGATAAATCAGATTCTCCAGAGTTTCCCGGATATTCTGATTCTGCTCTTCCACTGTTCCTTTTTGATTACCTCTGAGAATTGCATTCCCTCCTAAGGCTATCACCGCTAACTTTTTTTCTTCCATATATTTTCTATTTAATACTCTGATAAAACCACAACCTGATTTCTTACTCCTATCAACTTGCTGTACAAATTTAGAAAATTAAGATATTCAAAAAATAGCAAAATGAGTTTTTTCAGCAAACACAAACGTTTGACAATTAGCGTATTGTATAATTATTCCGTCGATTTTTATAATTATGCGGCGCAAAACCCGGACTTTCACGGGAGGAATAATTTTTTTTCATTATCTTTGCAACATCATGAAAGAGAAGGACAATAGCACAAAAACCAGAAGTTTGTTCAACAGACTGATGAACAAATACACGATGACTTTGTTCATCTTTTTGGTATGGCTTGCATTTTTTGACCGCAATAACCTGGTCGAAAAAATGCAATTGAGGGGAAAGATCACTACGCTCAAGAAAGAGAAAACCTATTATCAAACCAAAATCGAGGAAGACAACCGGAAAATGCAGGAACTTCTGAGTAATAAGGAAAACCTCGAAAAATTTGCCCGGGAACAATACCTCATGAAAAATAAAAATGAGGATATCTTTGTAATTGTAGATAAATAAATGGGTAGGATTCTGGCTATTGATTATGGTAAAAAACGCGTAGGCATTGCTGTCAGTGATCCTTGCGGAATTATTGCAAGCGGTCTGGGAACCGTTGCTTCACATGAAATTTTTCTCTTTCTGCAGACCTATCTTCAGAAAGAGAAAGTGGATTTGTTTGTTGTCGGTCATCCTAAACAAATGAACAATAGCGACTCTGAAAGCATGGTTTATATAAAACCGTTCCTGACAGCCCTGAAACGTAAATTCCCTGAAATACCCATTGTCATGTATGATGAACGGTTTACCTCCGTTCTGGCACACAAAGCCCTGATAGAAGGAGGAGCCAAAAAAAAGACCCGGCAGGACAAAGCTCTGATAGACACTATGAGCGCTACCATTATCCTTACCTCTTACATGGAACAACAAAGGAATTTAAGATAAAAGCAATTAAAATTGAATAACAGATATGTTTTTACCTATAGTAGTATATGGTCATCCCATTTTACGGAAAATCTCTGAGGACATTTCAATGGATTACCCGGAACTGGAAAAATTTATCCAGGACATGTTCCAAACTATGGACGAAGCTGATGGAGTAGGACTTGCGGCTCCCCAAGTAGGACGTAACATCCGTCTGTTTGTCATAGACGGCAGTGCATTTGAAGAACTGGATGCAGAATGCAAAGGATTCCGGAAAGTATTTATTAACGCCCATATTTCAGAACGCTGGGGAGACGAGATCAACCGTAACGAAGGTTGTATCAGTATACCGGGTATTCATGAAGATGTGAAGCGTCCGGATCACATCCGCATGTCTTACCTGGATGAAAACGGACAACAGCATGAAGAAGAATTTTCCGGCATCAAAGCCTGGATTATCCAGCATGAATACGACCACCTGGAAGGTATTTTATTTACAGACCACCTTTCTGCCCTAAAGAAACGGTTGCTGAAAAGTAAACTCAACAATATCAGTACCGGGAAATTTAAAGCAGCATACCGCGTCATTCTGCCCAAATAATCCGGAAAACAGATTGTCTAATTGAAAATTATTTTGTAATTTGTACAGAATAATTTTCAATTTTTTATTTATGTTGGTGTAGCATTCAATCATAAGTATCCGTTTCTCTGGCTTCTGCCGGCATTAATCGCCGGCATAGTATGCAATTGCCAGCTATCTTTCACTCCCTATCTGTTTTTGTTACTGATCGTCTGTAAACTATTTTTCAGAGTTCCGGGACACCTGTCAGATATCCTGCTGCTATTTTGTGTATTTTGCTGCGGTTCAATCATCTCCTCCCCTCCGATACTTCATCCCGATCCGACAGCGATCTACACTATCCGTAGCCGATGTGAAGAAAAGCTCCCCCATAACAATTATATTCTGTCTGCTTGCAACCAGAAATTTTATTTGAGCCACTATTATACCGACACCAACTACCGTTCCGGTGATTCACTCATATTTCACAGCCGTATTCTTCCGGTAAAAGAGAACAGCAATCCCGGGGAGTTCAGTTATGCACGTTATCTGAAACAGCGAGGAGTATTTTATCGTTTACAACCCACATCCCCCATTGTACAATCAGGTCATTCCCGGGATATCTATTCCCTCTTTCAGGATCTTCGGCAACAAGCATTGCACAAAACAACACGCTTGTTTACAGATACCACCCAAAGAAACCTGATTAATGCTCTCTGTCTGGGATACAAAAATGATCTGAACGAAGAAGTAGAACACTTATTTACAACCACCGGAACCATTCATCTGCTTTCCGTTTCAGGTCTGCATACCGGAGCCATTTATCTTTTTTTGCTGTTCTTATTCAAACTATTTCATCTGAACGGCCATAAAACGGAATTGCTCATTCTGCCTTTATTATGGGGGTATGCCTGCCTCACAGGCTTGTCGCCATCTGTCACGCGTGCAGCCACAATCCTTTCTTTTATCACTTTCGGAAAAGCTTTCAGCCGCACCTATACCCCTTTGAATTCCGTTGCTGCATCAGCATTTTTTACCTTACTTTCACGCCCTTATACTCTTTTTTCATTAAGTTTCCTGTTATCTTACAGCGCTTATTCCGGTATTGTACTCCTTTACCCCTACTTTTTCAACCTCCCGGGACGTTTACCCGGTTTTTATTCCAAAATATATGCTTGTTGTTGCATCACACTGGCAGCTCAATTACCCACCCTACCACTCACAGCCTACTATTTTCATACC
>CAJMQA010000220.1 GCA_905215395.1 uncultured bacterium
TTTTCCACATCAGCTCGTTCAGCTCTTCATCCGACATTTCTCCATAAGCTTTTTCATTCTGAGCTTTCCAGTTGGAAGTCCGGAAATCAAAGTTATTCTGATATTCAGAACCACCGTAATAATAATCGTTATTACCATAGCTAGTCACATAACCTTTTCCCTTTTCAGTGACTCCTTCTTTCTGATCAACATTCTCCCAAACCCAGTCGGTCAAAGCCTGGAAATGCCCGTCTCCAAGCCCTTTACCCGGTTTTAAAGTAATCACTACATTCGGACTGAACTTCCATACACCTTCAGCATAAGCATACTGTTCCGTTACAACAGTTACAGGCAGAGTATTATAGTTCCATGCGGTTGTATATACATACTCATCAGCTTTCAATATCGTCGAACTACCATCGTAATATCTATACAACACCGCAATTGTATCTTCCGCCTGGGCAAACGGATATTTCTGTTCCAGGAATTTTGGCAGGTAATTTCCGGCAGGGATGGAAGAACTGAAGTTATTATTGATTCCCGGCTCTCCCATAGCCTTATAGTCGGCCGGATTCACAATGGTAGTTTTATCAGCCTTTTTCCAATTTGTCCCGTCATAAGTATAAACAGCATATTCTATTTGTGCCGTCACACCAGCAGCTTTAGAAAACAAGGGTGAACGGCTGAATTTATTCTGTACCGGAATATACCCGGCCGCAACTGATGCAGATACTGAAGCCGGATTGCCCGCAGGATTTACCTCCACAGCCATGGTATTCACATATTTGGTCCCGGACACACCAATCGCAAACCCGGTTACGGTTACCTCCTGACCATTCAATGCCGGATCAACCATACCGTTCAATGGATATTGTATACTTCCGATGGCGGTTGTTGTTCCTGCCACATTTACATTGTAATAATTTCCGCTGATAGACAAGGTTCCTGTATAAGAAACATATTTTACCTCCGGATCCTGCAGATAAGCATCCATAGCAGCTGCATCCATGGGTATCGCAACCGGATAAATATAAGAGCCATGAGCTGCCAAAGTAACTTTCGAACTATTCGGGAATTGCATTAATCCGCTGTACTTAGTGGTCGTCCCGCTTACGGTCATCACGTCACCAATCGAATAAGTCCCCTCATAAGAATTTCCCAGAAATGTCAAAATATATCCTGTTCCGTCAGTCAGCAGGAACCCTTGTTTGTATTCTGCACAAACGGTACCCCTTACCGTATACTCTCCGGCCGCAGAGGCAATAACCGTACCGATCTCATCATACTGGGATACAGGCACAACTTCAGTAGCCATCGTACTGACATATTTATTGCCGGAAACACCAATCACATAACCCGTTACGATCACTTTCTGACCATTCAGGGATGCATCGATAAGATCATCAGCCGGATATTGAATACTTCCGACAGCCTTTGCAGCCCCTTCTATATTTACATTATAATAATTACCACTTATAGATAATGTCCCGGTGTATGAAATATACTGTACCGATGCTCCCGTCAGATAAGCATCCATTTCCGGAGCTCCCCACTGATCCGGCACAGGTTGAGTATATTCTTCAACTCCCACTTTCGTTACAACAGCTGTATTCGGAAATTGACTCATGCCATTAAACTCGGTTGTCGTACCTTCAACGGTAACAATATCTCCGACAGCATTTGAATTACTTCCCAGAAACACCAGAATCGGGGCTGTACCATCCGATACCAGAAAACCTCTCCCGTACGTCGCAACCACTGTACCTTTTATCTTATAATCTCCGGGACCTGCCGTTATTACATCCGAAACCTTATCAAAAGTCTCTCCTTCTCCCCCGCCACCAGTTCCGGGTTCCGTATCTGAATATTTATAAGTCACCACAACATTGTCTCCTGGAACCGGATTCTCTATTGCTACAGCCAAAACTTTCGGTAAATTCTTATCCGGACTTTTAGATGGAGTCAGGTAATCCGCATCACCGTTTCCCCATACAGTCTGATAATCCTCTGCTGTCAACTCATATGTCTTTGCACCTTCCAATTCTTGCAGATAAGCCGGAGCCTCAGGAACGTAATTAAAGGTCATACGGATTGCAGAACCAATGGAAGCTGTTTTCCAATTCTTTGACAAAAAGGCAGGTAATACCACCCTGGGATCAGTTTCAGAAGTCAGATATTGATTACTCTTCACTGCTTTCAAAGCCGAAGATGTCACTCCTTCCACCCTCAGGTCACTGATTATGGAATAATCATCAGCCGTCAGGGTGTAATCCTTATTCAACACGTTCTCCGGCGTAGTCATATCCTCCAATTCCTTGAAATGCTGTTCGTTAAAATCCTGACAAGCACATATCCCCAGCAAGGAAGCGATAAAGAGAGATATAATAAAATGTTTTTTCATATTCTATTCTTTTAAATCATCAGACAATTAAAATGTAATCTTTAAACGAACGGAATAATTCCGGCCAAAACGATAGAACACCTGATAAGCCGTCTTCCAATCATGATCATTCCCATCCATTGCATCAGATATAGAGACATTATCCAATACATTATTTACATTAGCGTAAATAGTCGCCCATATTTTTCCTAAAGGAAATCTGTAATTCATATTCAGATCCAGTTCGCCCGCAGCAGGCATTCTCCACGGGGTAGCATATGCTTTATAGCCATTCATCACCAAATCGCCCCCGTTTGAACCTCCGACACTGAATTCCGCATAGTTACGCATCCAGTAAGTATAATCAGCCCCAACCCTCAATCCTTTCAAAGGTTGTGCCTTAGCCCCGATAGCAAAAGAAGTCTGGGCAGAATTACCAACCCGGGTGCCATCCAGATCCAGCACCATTTTAGCATGATCTTCAGCCTGAATACCGGAAGCAACCTCGCCATCCATATTCTTTAAAGGTTGCCCTGAGGAGTTATAAAAATATCCGGTAGAAACACTATTCCACTTCCAGTCACCAATCGAAACCATTCCGGTAATATCCAGGTCCTTGACAGGCCGGAGGACAAAATCCAGCTCCACTCCCTGATGCAAGGCATCCACTCCACTCATATTAATGGTTGCCCGGTCCCCGTCTTTTAATGTCAATGTACGGGTCATGGTTTTATCCAGCCAGGCTGTACGATAAACATTCAGATTGGCACTGAATAAAGAGGAGCGGTAACCATATCCCAGTTCGGCAGAAAAAACTTTCTCATTTACAGCATCCGGGTTGGTAGCATTACTATTCAATGCATACAGGAAAACCCCTCCGGAATAAAACGGAGCCCTGGAAATATACCCGATATTTGCAAAAACATTATGCCGGTCAGTGATATTATAATTGGCCCCCCCCTTTACATTCCAACCGATAAAATTCTCTGTATTCGATTTTTCATGTGTTTTATCATAATAAAAATGATTCTTTTGCCAATAACTGGTATTGGAAACTGCTCCCGCGACAAACACACTCAAAGCATCTTTATTGTATTCAGCCTGTCCGAATACCCCTTCCTGCATCACATAACCATCATAATCACGATAAACCACATCTCCCACTTTCAACTTCTGATTAACCCATTCCGGATTAGCAGCATTCCCGTTATCAGCTTTACTAACCTGAGCCCGGTAACGGTCTACAAAGAACTCTCCTCCATACAAATCGACCAGTTCATTGGTGTGTTTCCCGTTATAGTAACGGAAATCTATACCTCCGTAAATATCAAAATATTTACCGATACTTGTCGTATAAGTAGACATCAGTCCATACCAGTTGTGTTCATTCTTGGATTCCGACATGGCCATCAACGAACCATTATCACTACCGGCATTCAATTCATAAATCTTGTCATAAGCAAAAGTCCCGTCTGCATTACGGAAATAAGTATTTAAAGTCCCATTATTCGAACCATACCACATGTTTGCATAATCAGAGGTCGAACCTAAACCCTTGTAACCACCACCACGACCGATAGAAACATACAATGCCGTAGAAAGGCTGGATTTCTCATTGATTGTCCAAAAATGGTTTAAGGAAATCTGAGGTTTGTGATAACTATTATAGGCAGAAGTCTTCCGTTCACCATTCAGTCCGAATCCATAAGTCGGATTATAACGATACTGACGATCCTTACCCATATATTTTTCAACGTTTTTCCATCCGGCAATCGTCAATCCGTCGTATTTACTACGCTGATTATGCCATTGTGGAGCTCCGAATACAGTAAAAGATAATAAGTGAGCATCATTGATCTGTTTGGAAATATTGGCAAAATAAGAATAACTTTCAAATTCTGTGCCCTGAATATACCCATCTCCCCAGCTTTTACCGCCTAACAAAGTGAAAGCCCAACCATTACGAAGACCGGTAGATACATTAAACATCACCTTATTATAACCATCATTTCCCAAAGCATATGAAACGGAGCCTCCGGCTTTTGCATCAGTCGTCTTAGTTACAATATTAATAGATCCCCCGACAGAAGGAGAAGATATTTTAGAAGCACCTAAACCACGCTGCACCTGCATTGAACGGGTAACATCCGACAATCCTGACCAATTGGACCAATATAAACCACCCCATTCCATATCGTTCATTGGAACCCCATTTATCATGACAGCGATATTAGCCTGTTCAAATCCCCGAAGATTAATACGGGAATCCCCGAAGGCACCTCCGGATTTTGTTGCATAAACCCCAGGAGTAGATTTCAATATTTCAGGAAATTCCTGAGTAGATAATTTATTTTCTATGATAGTAGGTTCTATCACGGAAAGAGCCACAGGCGTTTTCCGTTGTACAGCCACTGAAGCCGTAACTGTAACATCCCCCAAACCAATGGATTCCGTTTTCAGCTTCACTACCCCCAGGTTCAAATCCTTGTTGAGTGTAACTTCCTTTCTTAACTCCGTATACCCAACACTCCGGAATATCAAAATCTGTTTCCCGGTTTGAAATGTTTTTAAACTAAAGCTACCATCCAAATCCGCGGCAATTCCCTCTGAAGTCCCATCTATCATAACTGTAGCCCCAACTAATGGCTCATTTGTCTGGGAATCCAATATTTTTCCCTTAATTAACACTTGTGCCATTGACACCAATGACAAAAAACATAGAAAGACTAAAAATACTAAAGTCTTAGTTATTTTACTCATACAGTAACAATTATTAATATTAACAAATCATTTTCATTAAAAACACCATGCACCCAATAAAAAAGAACCTTTAATTTGTCGCTCCAAATGCAAAAATAACTGAAATAATCAATACCACCATGTTTTTAAAATAAATTTTTGAATTTCAGCTTTTTGCTGTTCGGCGCAAAGCTAGAAAAATAATGTTACAAAATTATGTTATAATTCATTATTTATGCCCGTAATAAAGGTTCGTTTATAAACGTGTCGAATGTGTTGAACTATATGATGGAGATACATTTTTCATTTTGATTATTCACTTTAATAATAAACTAGTATTCAAATTTTTAACAAATGAGAATACTTACATTGCTTCTCTTTCTGCTCTTTAGTGTGGCAACTTTTGCACAAGTAACCACTTCCGGCATCAATGGCCGGGTAAAAGACAATAAGGAGTACTTACCTGGAGCGACCATTCAGGCAGTTCATTTACCATCAGGCACCCGTTACGGAACGGTGACTAATGCTGACGGACGTTTCACCCTTCAGGGGATGAGACCCGGAGGTCCCTATGAGTTTACCCGTTCACACAAAGCGGGCGTGAAAATAGACTGGAACATCAACGACCGGAATAAACTGACAGCCCGCTATAGCTATGTAGGTGCTAAAAAACTCAAATTTTCAAGAAGCGAATACTCCCTGAGTTCCTCCGATAATGCTTTCAATTTTGAAAGTACCACTAGTTCATAGATCGTAGAGTTGAATTCTAAAATTAAAAACT
>CAJMQA010000221.1 GCA_905215395.1 uncultured bacterium
GTATATATTATAGGGACCGAAGTTAAAACCATTATTCTGCAATAACCTGACCAACGGCTATTCCGGAATACCGTTCCTGAATAGCATCGAACACTGCCCATAGCTCTTCAATAGTAGGAGCCTGAAGCATACGGATACGCAAATCACGGAAATGAGGCAACCCTTTAAACATGGCTGCCATATGACGGCGCATATGTAACAACCCCCTTACCTCATCTATCCATTCCACAGACAATAGGATTTGCTCTTTAATTACCTCTATTTGCTCCGCAACCGTTAAATCGGGTAACATTTCTCCGGTTTCAAAATAATATTTTATCTGCCTGAAAATCCAGGGACGTCCGATCGTAGCCCTGCCAATCATCACCCCGTCAACTCCGTATTTATCAAAAGCTTCCTTTGCCTTTTGAGGTGATGTAATGTCTCCATTCCCAATAATCGGTATACGAATCCGCTGATTATTTTTGACCCTGGCTATCGGTTCCCAATCAGCTTCCCCAGTATACATTTGTGAGCGGGTTCGTCCGTGAATAGCCAGAGCCTGAATCCCGACATCCTGTAAACGCTCAGCAATATCATCTATAACAATATGCTCACAATCCCAACCCAAACGGGTCTTCGCTGTAACAGGAATCTTCACAGCCTGAACAATCTGACGTGCCATATCGATCATCAAAGGAATATCCCGCAATAATCCGGCTCCGGCACCTTTCTGGGCAACCCTCTTCACAGGACACCCAAAATTTATATCAATGAAATCCGGCTGAACTTCCTCCACAATTTTAGCTGCCTCAACCATAGAATCTACAAACCGGCCATAAATCTGTATGGTTACAGGCCGTTCCGGCTCCTCTATCGTCAATTTCTTCAACGACTTATTCACAGACCGCACTAATGCATCGGCAGATACAAACTCAGAATATAACCAATCTGCTCCGTATTGTTTACAAAACTTCCGAAAAGGAGGATTAGTTACATCTTCCATAGGAGCTAAGATCAGCGGATGCTTCCCCACTTCTTTCCCTGCTATTTTCATATATGCTTAGGTAAAATATTCAGATATTTTAAACTTTATATGTATTGTCTTCCCGACAAATAGCATAATTTTACAGCAAAAATAACAGAAATATGTGGTACGTCAAAATAATGCTTCTATTAGTCACTTTGCTGCCGGAAAATACTAGATGGCAAAGAATCAATACTGAAGAACAAATTTCATTTTTATTGCCCAATACCCCGCAGAAATTGAAAAAACTGGTCAACGGAATTCCGTCTACCATCTATCAAACCAAAGACGATGCCTGTGTTGCTGGTGTTGTTTGTTCTGATTTCTCATCCCAAAAAATCAATATATCAGGAGAATATGCACAAGCACTTTATGAAGAACTTAAAAAAGGCTCTCTGGATCTTGAAACAGCAATCCTGAAAGACGAAAAAACAATCCCTTATGACAATATGCTCATTAAGGAAATAGAATATTCTATTCTTAAAGAAAATATAGAAATGACATATTTTAAAAGATTTATTTTCAGAGGGAATTATATATATCAAATATCTATTGGAGGACGTACACGCCACCGACCTATTATTCAGGAAGAAAGGGAAATTTTCTTCAATTCCATCACTTTTCCTTCTCCTGGTAAACCAGAAAAGCAACAGTCAAATTAGTATCTATTGTAACTTTTAGTTATATTCATCCGTCCTATAAAAAATGAACAGAGAAGAATATAACCGATGCGTGGATGATTTTGCTGATGCCATATTCCGATTTATATTAAAAAGTTGTCGCAATAAAGCCTTGGCAGATGATATAGTCCAGGACAGTTTCCTGATCTTATGGGAACACGTCACAGAAATCTCTTGCACAAAAGCAAAAGCTTTTTTGTTCACGACCGCATACCGGAAAATGATAGACATTTTCCGGCACGAAAAGAAAAATGCAGATATTGAAAATATCAGTGCCAGCAACTACCTATCGGAAGAACATTTTACCGATATCGGAGAAATTCTCGATTTTGCCCTGTCAAAATTACCTCCCGTTCAAAAGACAGTTATTCTCCTCCGGGACTATGAAGATTACTCTTATAAAGAGATAGCGGAAATTACAGCCTTATCTGAAACACAAGTAAAAGTATATATCTTCAGAGCCCGGAATTTTATGAAGACTTTTATCAGGAAACCCGATTTTGTTATTTAAGCTATGAATATCAACCGAAAAAATTATGAAGTCTATTTCACTGATTACCTGGATGGACATCTGAATCCGGAGGAAATCAAAGAATTGCAAAACTTCCTGCTGATTCATAGTGATCTGGCAGAACTGCTGGAAGACACCGGATCAGTAAAACTGAATCCTCCCCGGATTATCTATCCCGGAAAACAATTGCTACAAAAAGACATTCTTCATGAATGCCCGGATTATTATGCCATCGCCATAGCAGAAAACAGCCTGGATCCGGAAGATGAAAAACTATTAAACAGGCATCCACAAAAACAACAAATACAAGCAAATGCATATATTTATCAAAACCTCAAATTTAAACCTGATACTGAAATCCGTTTTACACAAAAAAAACGTCTGTACCGCAAAAATACGAAACACTATACCAACAGTATTTTGGCCATTGCTGCTATTTTTCTGCTTTCACTGGCCTTTGGCTTTTGGCTATACCGGCAATCAGAAGAGCCAAAGCCAACTTCTCTGGCATTATCTATTCCCGCTCCCGCAGAAGTCAATCCCATACCTCTGCCGGTTCAAACCATACCTATCCCTGAACAGAAAACATTTGTTCTGCCCGAACCTAAACCTGACCGGATTCCAACCCCCCAAAAAATACACCTCACACCGGCAGAGATTATACCTCAACCTCTTTCTGCTGTCTATTCCAGGCAAACCGATGAATTGCAGGAAAAAAAAATAACAATTTCTTTTATTGAAATGCCGGAAATTATGCTGACTGAGAATGCAGGAGTATGGAAGCCTTCAGAAAATAAAATATTGACAGACAATATTTTCACCTCCATGATTAATGCCGGTAAGCTAATTGCTGAAAAAATCAAGACAAATTTCTGAGAGCAGAGTAACAAATAGAAACCTATATCCGTCATAGCATAAAACATTATAAAAATCACTCAAAATATTGACTATGAAATTTTTAATTTTTCCTTTCGCTTTACTACTCGTTTTCCAGAGTATGGCACAATCTCCGGAAAATCCACAGGATTCTCTCAAAAGGAACCAGGAACTGATCATCATCTCTTCCCCAAAAACTGTTTTACAAGATTCAACCGGAATCATTATATTAATAGACAGTACAAGTAAACAGCCTGAAAGTACTGTTTCAGAATTGTTTATTATCGGCAAAAATGCTTACAAAAGAGGCAAAAATGTCCAAAACAACCGCTATCCGGCATTCCAGGGCCACTGGAGCGGATTCAGCTATGGTTTTATAAATTTTGCCAAAACAGATTACTCTATGTATAAAGGAACAGAATATGAGAAATTCGGCGAATTTATGGAGTTAGACTGGAGTCATTCTTTTGCTATGCAATTCAATATTTTCAAACACAGTATCAATCTGGTTCCTCGTAACAATTTCGGTATAGTGTGGGGATTGGGACTGGAATATCAGCGCCTGCGCTTTGAAAACAACTATATCTCTGTATTGCTGGAGAATAACCAATTAATTCCTAAAGATCTGCACGGGGATGAAAAATTTACAGATATAAAAAGAAGTACCTTCAAAACTTTATATCTGACAATTCCTTTGGTATTAGAATTGCAGCTCCCGGCCAACAATAAACACAGATTTTACGTTTCCGGTGGAGTTATGGGTGGTTTACGCATGCATTCCAAAACTAAAATTGTCTATAACGACCAGGATGGAGATAAACGCAAACAAAAAGGCAAATCCAATTTTAACATGATCCCATTCAAAGCAGATGTCGTCGGCAGAATCGGATACAGATGCCTGAATGTCTGGGGAAGTTATACCCTGACCAGCATGTTCAAATCCGGGAAAGGCCCCGAACTGCATCCTTATACGATCGGATTGGGCTATGCCTTCTGAAAAACAAGCACAAAAGAAGTTATCCAAAAAATAAATTTTGGATAACTTTCCCTTTTAAATAAACTCACTTTAATCGTTCATGATCTTTGTTTGTCTGTCAATAGAAGCCTGATGAATGGCCTTGAATATTTTTTCCAGAAATTCATTATCCAGACCTTTTTCATTTCCTTTTCCGAACACTTTCTCTAATATGGTATCCCATCGGCCGGGTTGGAGTATAGTAATGTTATTCTGCTTTTTATACCGCCCTATTTCATCTGATATTTTCATGCGGTTTGCCAGTAATTCCAACAGTTCATTATCGATCACATCAATCCGTGCTCTCAGCTCATCAATATTTTCTTTGTATTCCAGATTTTCAGAATCAACCTCCCGGATAACCAATTTCTGCAAGATTTCTGACAACCCTTGAGGAGTTACCTGTTGTGCCGCATCACTCAGAGCTATTTCAGGACAAATATGCGATTCGACAATCAGGCCATTAAATCCCAGATCCATCGCTTGTTGAGCAACCTCCTGCAAATATTCCCGTTTCCCGGAAATATGACTGGGATCACAAATTATGAACATCTCCGGAAACCTGCGTTTGATTTCAATAGGCAACTGCCACTGAGGAACATTCCTGTATTTCGATTTTCCATATACCGAAAATCCCCGGTGAATGATTCCTATTTTTTTCAAACCAGCCATATTCAACCGTTCCAAAGCTCCTATCCAAAGTTCTACATCTGGATTTACCGGATTCTTTACCAGGACCGGGATATCCGTACCTTTCAATGCATCTGCAATTTCCTGCATAGCAAAAGGATTTGCAGAAGTCCGGGCACCGATCCAAAGCATATCTACTCCGGCTTTTAACGCCTCATATACATGTTTCACATTAGCAACTTCCGTGGAAACCTTCATGTCCAATTCCCGTTGTACCCTTTGCATCCATTTTAATCCCACCGCACCAACTCCTTCAAAACAATTTGGACGGGTACGGGGTTTCCAGATCCCTGCTCTTAAAACTTCCACACCTACAGCTTTCAATGCTTTAGCCGTTTCAAACACCTGTTGTTCACTTTCTGCACTACACGGTCCGGCAATAATTACCGGCCTTGTTAAATCGGAAAACAACCCCCATCCGGACACATTCACTAAATCCAATTTCGTCACTGTCATATCGTTTACTTTTTACTATTATCTAATTATCCGTTTGATCTTGTTGGCCTTTTGTATCAGACCTTTTACCCCCTCCTCATCATAATCGGCAATGTGCTTTTTAAACTCCTGCAATTTTTCGATATACGTATCCAATACCGTCAGCACATTGTCTTTATTTTGAGAAAATATCGGAGCCCACATGTCCGCATTACTTTTGGCCAATCTTACTGTGGATGAGAATCCTCCGGAAGCCAGATCAAAAATATTCTTTTCATTCTTTTCCTTTTCCAGGACTGTCAACGCCAGGGCAAAAGAGGTAATGTGCGATATATGTGAGATATAGGCAGTATGCATATCATGATGTGCCGCCCGCATAAAGATAACTCTCATATTCAAACAATCATACATTTTTTTTATCAATTCTACAGCCCTGATATCAGAATCCTCCGCATTGCAGATAATTCCGGCCCTCCCGTCAAATAATCCCGGCAATGCAGCCCAAGGACCCGAATACTCTGTTCCGGCCATCGGGTGTCCTGCCACAAAATTTCTCCGGTGAGGATGGTAACGTACCATATCATTTATCTTTTCTTTAGTAGAACAAACATAAGTAACCACCTGATGTTCTTCCCTGACCTTATCCAGCATATCCGGAC
>CAJMQA010000222.1 GCA_905215395.1 uncultured bacterium
CGGAGATCAGGAGTATGATATCATCATTAAAGATAAGGAGCTGGTAGAAAAGAAAGCAGAAGAGGACAAAGATCCCGTACGTACACTGGAAGACCTGCGCAATATGCAGGTTACCAATACCAATAATTCCCTGGCCGAATTACGCAGTTTCAGTTCCATCAACCTGACCAGGGGTCAGGGCAATATCAACCGGGTCAACCAAGACAAAGAAATTGTAGTGAATTACCGTTTCAATTCCGATGTTAATGAATCCAAATCTATACTGAAAACTGCCCGTACCGAAGTAGACGAACTGGTTCAAAAAACCGATATTCCAACAGGTGTTGCCGTTGAAGTGATCCACGAAGAAAACGAAACCAGCGAATTTACATTCCTGATTCTGGCAGCCTTCGTCATTATTTTTATGATTCTGGCTTCGGTATTCGAGTCATTGACAGCACCTATTGTCCTTATGTTCGCCATTCCCCTGGCAGCTATAGGCTCTTTATTGGCACTGCTCCTGACCAGTAATTCCCTGATGAATGCCAACGTACTGATCGGTGTTATTATCCTCATCGGTATTGTTGTCAATAATAGTATTATTCTGATTGATTATACCTCCCAACTGAGACGTCAGGGTAACCGTAAGCCCAGAGCTCTGATGATTGCGGGAATTTCCCGTCTGCGTCCTATCCTGATCACAGCTATTACCACAATTGTAGCCATGTTTCCGCTAGCTATGGGACAGGGAGAATTTGTTTCCGGTTTGGGAGCTCCTTTTGCTATTACAGTAATCGGCGGATTAACCATGAGTACCTTACTGACCCTGGTGATTATCCCGACCCTCTATTCCGGCCTCGAAGACGCCCTGAAACGTCTGCGCACCCAGAGTTTAGGCATGAAAATTATTCAGCTTATCTTATTGATCGTATCCACCGTCAGTATTTTCATCCTGACCGATTCCCTGATCTGGCAGCTAGGTTATCTGGTCGGCGCAGTCATTCTTATTCCGGGGGTAACCTGGTTCATGGAAACCAGTCTTCGTCAGGCCAACAGCAAAATCATCCCGGCTAATGAAGAAATACATATTTCTATCCGGAACCTGGTAAAAATTTACGGACGTCCGAATGAATTCCAACGTGAATGGCATTCCGGCCAACTGACCCGAGAGCGGCTCGGATTAAAAGAAGAGTACCGGAAACTATCGGATTTAAAGGTATTGGTATGGATGCTACCGGTTACAGCTTTTCTGGTTTATTTTACTTATTTCTATCAAACCCTGACCTTTTGGGCCATTTTCTTTGCCATCGGAACCTGGATATTGTTGTGTAAACTGACATCCATAGGCGGACAATTCTTTGCCGCCCGTTCCAATCGTATTTTGCTATGGATGTTGAAAATATGCGGCATAATCCTCTATTATTTTTCACCTTTATTCACCCTGATCTGGGCTTCCTTCAAATTTTCCGATTCAGGCTTGGCGATTCTATTGGGAACCCTCTGGTACATTGCCATCGCTGCACACTACCTGTCACAACGGATCCATAAACACAACATCAACATCGATATGATCGATGGAAGATTCCGGAATCTGAAAAAAAGCATTTACCGGATCGCCACCAAGATTCCCGTTGTCGGCTATAAGAAAAAACCGTTCAAGGCATTGAATGCCGTTTCCATGGACATCCATACCGGAATGTTCGGTCTGCTCGGACCAAATGGAGCCGGAAAAACTACACTGATGCGTATTATCTGCGGTATTTTCGAACAGAGCTATGGCAAAATCTTTATTAATGGGATTGATACCCAGCAAAAAAGGGAAGAGTTGCAAGGTCTGATCGGCTATCTGCCTCAGGAATTCGGAACCTATGAAAACCTGACCTCCTGGGAATTCCTGGAATATCAGGCTCTGTTAAAAGGTATCTATCATCCGAGAACACGGAAACAACGGATCACCGAAGTTTTGGAGGCCGTACATATGTACGAAAATAAAGACAAAAAAATCGGTGGTTTCTCCGGTGGTATGAAACAACGGATCGGGATTGCCCAGACGCTATTGAATCTGCCCCGTATTCTTGTTGTCGACGAACCTACAGCCGGGCTCGATCCGCGCGAAAGAATCCGTTTCCGGAACTTGCTGGTCGAACTGTCCCGCAACCGGATTGTCATTTTCTCTACTCACATCATTGAAGATATTGCCAGTTCCTGTAATCAGGTAGGAGTCATTAACAAAGGTTCGCTGAAATATCACGGTACCCCGGGTGAAATGGTGGAAATTGCCAAAAATGTAACCTGGACATTTGAGATCCCCGCCCGTGATTTTGCCAAACTTCCGCCCGACTTGTTATTGGTACATCACATCCGGAACGGTGAGAACATAAAAGTCAGATGCTTATCGGAAACCCAGCCGATTCCCACTGCTGTCCATACCTCCCCTTTACTGGAAGATTCGTACCTGTGGTTGCTGAGAAACGTAAAACTGGCAAACCATGAAGACATTATTACCCAATAAATGACAAAATCATGAAGTACTATCTGACGCCTCTGGCAAAATTGACCCGCTATAATATCAAGATCATTTTTGGTAATAAATTCCTGTATTTCGTATTGAGTGCCATCGGATTTTACATACTGACAGTTGCTTTAAGCCTGATTTCAGATTCGGAAATCACGATGGCAACCGGATACAATATGTTGCTGGTACCTTCGATTCTGCTGATTTTCTATCCGACCTGTTTCGGTATTCAAAACGATCAGGATGCCAAAATCATCGAGATCATTTTCGGGATACCCAACTATCGGTATAAAATCTGGCTTTTCCGGCTTCTGATCGCTTATATCATTTGCCTGATCCTCACCCTGCTTCTGGCTGCTGTGACCAACTGGTTTGTGGTGGAAGTTCCACCCTTGCAACTGGCCCTGCAAACCATGGTTCCTGCCCTCTTCATCGGGATGTTGTGCTTTATGCTGAGTACTGTCGTCCGGAACGGTAACGGAACTGCTGTCACAATTATCATCATCGGATTGATATTGTATGCACTGAACGGAATACTCGGTATCAGCAAATGGAATGTCTTTCTGAATCCTTTCGATGTACCCCTCGACAAGAATCCGGAAATATTCTACAATACAGTTTTTGACAACCGGTTGATAGTCTTGATCACAACCTTTGTTTTTCTTTTAGTAGGACTCTATAAAACACAAAACAGGGAGAAGTTTATTTAACTTCTCCCTGCTTTACCCACAGGCAGCTATTCTACAATTCAAAGCTAACTATTTTTGTCCTGTTTTCCCGGTCAGACCATTTAACGACCGACGAGATTCCTGTTGACCAACCGAATATAAATGGCATTTTATTCGATTCGCCTTTCCGTTTCCAGCAGTTCCTTGACAATTTCGTCGGTAAACGTATAGGTAAAACGGAAATGACGAGCACCCAATTGCTCTACCTGATAATTATTCCGGTTCCGTATTCCTGTACCTTTATCTATTTCAATCGTTTTATTTTCATCGATGATGATCTGAATCAAACGATTTCGGAAATAAGGTAAAGTATCGAATGGACTGGGAATAGCTTCAGGTACACCATATTTTCCTCCAGCATCAATACAATATTCAAAAGAATAGTTTGCATTGGATGTTAATATAAAATCTATTAGTGGAGGGCTATTGGTAGTAAAGTCATCTATAGCCCCTTTGATTTCAAGTTTATGAACAGAGTTATTTTGATAAACCCAATCTCCGAATTGTACCCATTCAGTTTGAGTGCTGCATCCGGATAATATAAGGCAGGTTAGTGCCAGTCTACCATGCCGCAAAAAGTTCGTCCACATATCCTTTTGTTAAATTTTTATATTGTTTGATCTTATCCCTCCATTTATTCCAGGTATCACACCCTTGTAAAGCCGTTTCAAGCTGATACATATCGTATCCCTCCACTTTATCGCCTTGTGAATAGCTTTTTCCATTATCGGACAAAAGTCCTCATTTATAAAGAATGAAAGGAGAGGCAGGTGCAAGCAGCACCTGCTCCATCCATTCCAAACAAATCAACTCTTTTCACCGCCAAGTGCCTCTTTGTAATGGGCTTCGGTGATCTTTGCCTTCCAGACTCTTTCACTACGATTGCCTTCATATACACGGAGACCAAAAAGATTCGTCGCTGATTTCATCGCTTCATGATTATTATAATAGGAGACCCATTTCCCATCTTCAAAAGTCAATTTTATTGTTCCTATATTTTCAAAATCTGTCTCCCTTTCATACCTGAGCCAACTTACACTTTTAGATTCGTGGGGTGGTATCACTAATTTATCATACAGCTCATATGCCACACCATAAAAAAACTCCACTGTCACAGTTTGTTCTAAAGTATTCTCATAGATGTATGTCACTGTATAAGTATCTTCTTTACACGATAATACTGTAAATAAGGATGTTAAAAAAACAATAAACCAAAAATTATTACCAAGTTTCTTCATATTTCTCGAATAATTTATCAATTTGCTCATTGCTTACATTATCGGACAAGAGTCCTCATTTATAAAGAATGAAAGGAGAGGCAGGTTCAAACAGCACCTGCTCCATCCATTCCTGACAAATCAACTCTTTTCACCGCCAAGCGCCTCTTCGTAATGAGCTTCGGTGATCTTTGTCTTCAGTACATTATTTTCTACCGTATATACCTTACTTGAAGTATTAAGAAGATTAGTCGATGATCCAATCGCTTCATGATTGTTGTTATGATAGGACACACATTTTCCATCTTCAAAAGTCAACCTTATTAAGTCTATACCTTCAAACACTGTCTCTCTTTCATACCTGAGCCAACTTACACTTTTAGATTCGTGGGGTGGTATCACTAATTTATCATACAGCTCCATTGTTCTATCTTGGAGAAACTCCACTGTCACAGTTTGTTCTAAAGTATTCTCATAGGTGAGTGTCACCGTATGACTATCTTCTTTACACGACAATGCTGTAAATAAGGATACTAAGAAAATGAAGACTCCTAAATTATTTCCACTTCGTTTCTTCATATTTCTCGAATAATTTATCGATTTGCTCATTGGTTACATTATAAGGTCTCCATTTCTTTACATTTTTCTTTAAACTCGATAGCCCATACGAATCCAAAAGGAGCACATTCAAAACACTATATGAATAGCCCGAAACCTCATCATAGGGAAGATCAGTATCATTCTTCCCTTGATTATAAGTATCAACCAAATCTATAAATATGGATGAATAAGCGAGATCATCTCCAGGTACCGGCCAATTTTGATGGTCGGCAACCGAAACAGTTTTTCCCAATGCCTCATACTCCAATCTTGTTATAGCCCACTCTACACACTCCGCCCAACTTTCGTAAATAATTTTACTCACCTGCCAATACTGAATTTTATTAAGCCACGTACAATGCGAGACATGCGCCAATTCGTGGATGGTTGTTCCGAAGATTTTATCTGTATCCTTATATTTTCCGGTTTTTGGATCTTTCCCGTAAATCCTGATGTCGGGTAAAACCCCCAGGCCGACATTTCCCCAAAAGTCCCCGGTTCCCTCTTTGTCGAGGTAACATATTTTTTCGCGCTTCGAGTTGGCAGGCCGTGCGAATCCTCCAATGTTCTCATAATAGTATCTGTAGGCAGCGCGGTGGATGGTGGCATATTTCAAAGATTTTCCGCCACTGATGTATAAATTCCAGTTCCCTTTTTGTTTGGGCCCGTCGTAAGATGCTTGTCCGAACCAACCACTCCGGATATCCCATCTGGAATTTTCCCAGACAATACTGTAGTTCGCCTGTCGTTTGAATCTACCGTCACACGAGTAATAGCCCCTGGAATCGGTATACCCCTTATGCGTCGTAAACCAGC
>CAJMQA010000223.1 GCA_905215395.1 uncultured bacterium
GGTCCCGGTTGCCAGCAGGCCGCTTTCAGGGCATTGCTCGGTGTTTTTGCTTTGCCAGAAACAACTGCAGAGATTTTTCGGATCTGGAAAACACAGAAGCCTTATGCTGGTTTGTCTTTGTCTGAAAGTGATTATATGAAAATGGCCTATGAACTGGCTATACGTATGCCTGAACAATATGAAGAGTTATATTCTATACAGAGTAAACGGATCGGAGATCCTGACCGGCAGAAAGAGTTCGGTTTTATTGCCCGGGCTGTGGTGCCTGAAGCCGGAAGCAGGGATTCCCTGTTCTCTTCCCTGTTGATACCGGAGAACAGAAGAATCGAACCTTGGGTTACTCAGGTGATGTATTATCTGAATCATCCTTTGCGACAAAAAGAATCTATCAAATATATTCTCCCGGCTCTGGAAGAGTTGCTGGAGGTGCAGCGTACCGGAGATATCTTTTTTCCGAAGAACTGGGTCTCTGCCTGTCTGGGGGGACACAACAGCATAGAAGCTGCCTTGGTTGTGGAAGAATTTTTGCGTGAACATACCGATTATCCGGTTTTGCTTAAAAACAAAATATTACAAAGCGCCGACCCGCTTTTTCGTCTGAAGGATTGAGAGTTGGCAAACAAAATTATTCATTGTACGTACAGTGGAGAAAATGAAAGCTATGACTGAAAATCAGGAAGAAAAAAAGATATTTTATGTGACCGGCATGAGTTGTGCCGGTTGTGCAGCCAATGTCGAACAGGCTCTGTCCGGAACGGAGGGAGTGAAGGAGGCAAAAGTGAATTTTGCTGCTTCGACAGTGATGGTGGATTACGATAAAACCCGGCTGACACCATCTGATCTTCAGCAGGTTGTGCAGGATGCCGGATATGATCTGGTGCTGGAGGATGACGGAGAAGGGAATCAGGCTGAACTTTTGCAGCAGGAGGCTTACCGGAAGCTGAAATGGAAGACAATTGGTGCCATCGTGTTGTCATTGCCGGTGTTTATTATCGGAATGTTTTTTATGCATATGCACTATGGGAACTGGATTATGTTGGTGTTTACCCTGCCTGTGCTGCTGGTCTTCGGCCGTGATTTTTATATCAATGCCTGGAAACAGCTCAAACACGGGCATGCGAATATGGATACCCTGGTGGCTGTCAGTACGGGAATTGCTTTTTTATTCAGCCTGTTTAATACACTCTGGCCTGAATATTGGATCAGCAGGGGACTGGAACCTCATGTCTATTATGAAGCCTCTGCGGTCATCGTGGCTCTGATTCTGTTGGGGCGCCTGCTGGAAAGCCGGGCGAAATCCAATACTTTTACAGCTATCCGGAAACTGATCAGTCTGCAACCCAAGCAGGTCATCCGGGTGCTGGATGACGGGACGGAACAGACCATTCCGGTCAAGGCCGTTCAGGAAGGGGATATCTTATTGGTAAAGCCGGGGGATAAGATTCCTGTGGACGGAGTTGTGTCTGAAGGTGTTTCTTTTGTGGATGAAAGTATGATTACCGGTGAGCCTGTCCCGGTGGAGAAAGTAACGGGAACCCATGTATTTGCCGGGACCATAAACCAGAAGGGAAGCTTTCGCTTTATGGCCGAAAAGGTAGGGAACGAGACTGTATTGGCGCAGATCATCAAGATGGTGCAGGAGGCTCAGGGAAGCAAGGCGCCTGTCCAGCAACTGGTAGATAAGATTGCCGGGATTTTTGTTCCGGTGGTGATCGGGATTGCCATTGTCACATTTATCGTCTGGATGGTAGTGGGGGGAGAACTGGCTTTTACGCATGCCCTGCTCACCTCAGTGACCGTATTGGTGATCGCCTGTCCTTGTGCTTTAGGATTGGCAACCCCGACTGCTATTATGGTTGGGATCGGAAAAGGGGCTGAGAACAATATATTGATCCGCGATGCCGAGAGCCTGGAACAGTTGTGTAAAGTGACCGCTATGGTATTGGATAAAACCGGAACTATCACCGAGGGGAAACCGGTGGTGACCGATATCCTCTGGAAGCCGGATATCGAAGTTACGCGTTATATGCCTGTGTTGCTCTTTATGGAGAGTCGTTCGGAGCATCCTTTGGCAGAAGCTGTTGTGAATCACCTGATCGGGGAAGGTGTGTCTGCAAGCCTGAAAGGGGAGTTTGAGAGTATTACCGGACAGGGAGTCCGTGCAGTTGTGGAAGGAGAGAATTATTTTATCGGGAACCGCCGTCTGTTAGAGGCCAATCAGATTCAGTGGGATACAGATCAGGCAGAACGGGCGGATGCTTGTAGCCTGGATGGAAAAACGGTGGTGTATTTTGCCGATGGCCGGAGAGTATTGGCCCTGATTGCCATTGCTGACCGGATTAAGGAAGGCTCTGTACAGGCCATTCAGCGTTTACAGAAAGACGGGATTGACGTATATATGCTGACGGGTGACAATACAGTTACGGCCAGAGCAGTGGCCGATAGTATCGGCTTAAGGCATTATAAGGCGGAAGTAATGCCTGCCGATAAAGCTGATTTTGTGAAGGAATTGCAGCAGAAAGGGGCCATTGTGGCCATGGTTGGGGATGGTATCAATGATTCCCAGGCTTTGGCACAGGCCGATGTAAGTATTGCTATGGGAAAAGGTTCGGACATTGCTATCGATGTGGCAAAGATCACCCTGATCACTTCCGATCTGAATGCCATTCCGAAAGCCTGGACCCTGTCGCGGCAGACTGTGTCTGCTATCCGGCAGAATCTGTTCTGGGCTTTTATCTATAACCTGATCGGGATTCCTTTGGCTGCCGGGGTATTGTACTCCTGCTGCGGCTTCTTGCTCAATCCGATGATTGCTGCTGTGGCGATGGCTGCCAGCTCTGTTTCTGTGGTATCGAACAGCCTCCGGATTAAAAGGAAAAGATTGCAGTGAAAAGCTACACTTTTATGGACTTTATAAGCTAATTTGGGTAACAAATCTATATTTTGCGCGTTCGTATTGTAGAACTTCAAGAAAAAAATGAGTATGGAAAAGAAGAAATTTAAAACCAATCTGAAATGTGGTAATTGTGTCGCCAAAGTAAAGACACAACTGGATGCTGCCGATCAGATCATCAGCTGGTCGGTTGACTTGAAAGATCCGAACCGGATACTGACAGTGGAAACGAATGACCCGGATATTGCTGCTGTTGTCGGAAAGATCCTGGCTGAAGCCGGCTATCGCTCCGAAGCATGCCCCGGGTAGTTCCCGTATAAAACAACAAAAACAACTAAGCTATGAACGACAAAATGAAAGGGAAACCCCAAGAAGAGAAGAGTGAGAAAGTGCATGCCGCGGGCGGTTGTAAAGGAGCATCCAAACCCGGGAAAAGCCAGAAGATGAAGGACGACCAGACGACTGAAGACGATATCGTAGGCGCTTCCAATTACGAGCGTGCAGAAAGTGACCAGTCGAAGGGTATTTTTGCCCAGCAGACGAAAGCCTATAACCGGGCTATGGATGAGATTACCAGGAATGACGATGAAAATGCGAAGGATAATCTTGCAGATTATATGGATGAGCTGAAAGAAGAGTCTGAGACTATCAGCCGCCCCTCACAGTTTTCACATCCCAACCGGAATGCCCAGGTGCATGGTCGCCGGGCTGCCAGACATTAATATTGATGAAGGTGTCCGGCAGGCAAAGTTTTGACTTTTGGACACCTTCATTTTTTTATTTCTTGAATAAGTTCTGCAAACCTTTCAGAACATCTCCCTTCAGTTTCTTTTCAGCCTCTTTAGTGACGGCTTTGATGGCTTTGGATAAATCGGGTTTAATCACCGGCTTGCTCAATGTTCCTTCAATCTTAGCATCTAAATCCAGAGTTTGTATGTTATCTGATCCGGGAATGGATTTCAACAGCTTGTTGATATCGTTGCCGAAGAATTTCCGGTTGACATTCATGGAAAGGGTATAATCAAGCTGTCCGTCTACCGATTGTTTTCCGTATATGGTCACCGGATTTCCGGCGAAATGGGTCTTAAAAGGTTC
This sequence comes from uncultured bacterium, assembly GCA_905215395.1. Classification (GTDB taxonomy): domain Bacteria; phylum Bacteroidota; class Bacteroidia; order Bacteroidales; family Marinifilaceae; genus Odoribacter. The sequence continues at coordinate 3,989 of CAJMQA010000223.1, forward strand.
TACAATGATATTTCCGTTTTCAAGTTTGAAATTGATCTTCAGCTGACTGATGCTTAAACGGCTGAGTTCTGCATTGTTCAGTACATTGGCCAGTTGATTCATGGCCGGATTATCGTTGATCAGAATGCCTTTGGATTCCAGGTAACCGCCTCCGTTGGCTGTGGTCATCACCGGACTCATATCCTTGTCCAGTGTGGCGGCAAATTTCATGGCTGCGGATACCTGGCCGTTACAGTTCATCGCTACCGGAACGCTTTTCTTTATAAAAGTAAAGGCATGGTAGGCTGCATTGATATCGAAGTCGGAAATTTTCAGGTTGAAATCTACCAGGGGAGTTTTCGGATTGGCTGTACTATACAGGCCGTTCATGACCATATTCCCGTTCAGCATATCCATACTCAGATTTTTCAGGCTGGCAACTGCTTTGTCCAGACTGATATTTCCTTTCACATTCCGGATGTTCAGCTGATCGAACAGAATGGTGTTGATATTGGTCGTAAACTGCACATCGATATTCTTCGGAATCTCCAGGGCTCCTTCGGATGCGCTCGGTTTTGCCGAAGTAGTTGAATCGGTTCTCAGGGTATCAGCCTTGGAGGCTTGCGCCTGTGCCACAATGAATTCGTTTAGATTGATGAGGTTCGAGCTTAGAGAAAAATTGCCTTTCAGGGTCTCATTCTTGAAAATATAGGGCAAATAGTTTGAAACATTGCCTTGCAGCGTGAAGTCGGAAGAATAAATCTTTGCCTGTAAATTGTTCAGATTCAGCCGGGCCGGAGTAATGACGATATTTCCCTGGGGAATAGAAATTCCTTTCGGGAATTCAGCATTCACGAATAATATGTCCTTGAAAAGGATATTTCCTTTGGCCACAAATTTTTCGTACTGTTCTTTTTCAATATATTGGTATTTTCCACTGAATGTCATGTCTGTGGTCAGACTGCCTTCCAGGGTGATATCCTTCAGCGGAAGTGCTTTTTTCAGGCTGGCAAAATTGATTACTCCTTTAGCACCTCCGTCCAGTACGGGGTCATTCGGATTCAGTACATTCAGGAACATATTGAAAGGGTTTCCGGCAATATCGAACGACATCTTGTTCAGGTTGAGTTCCGTAGAATCCATGGAGCCTCCCGGATTGCTGACGTTCAGGTCGATATTGATCTTATTGATGGATTCCGGTAATTCCGGATATTTTACTGAGGCGTTGTTTACCATCAGATTGGCCTGGAAGGTTGGCAGATGATTTTCATAATATTCCCCCTTCGCACTGGCATTCAGCTTGAAATCACCACTGGTTTCCAGTCCTTCAATATGGTGTTGCAGGGCTTTCGGGACCAAAGCCAGCAGACTGGCAAACTTGGTGTCCGGAGCATTCAGTTGCAGGTCCATTTTGTATTTGTCGGCAGCAATAGCCACATTTCCTGTCAGATCGAGTTTCAGGTCGTTGATGGCCAGATCGTTTTTCCGGATGTCGAAACTCATTTCTTGCAGGTTGGCAGCCAGCTGCGCCTGCCAGTTGAGGTTGGTTTTATTTACCCATACACTGTTCTGATGGCGGTACGAAATATCCTTCAGGTTCAGCAATACGTCGATCAGGGTATTGGTCTCTGAGAAATTGCCGGATAACTTTAAGTCGATATCTGCAATACTGGCATAGGTCGAGTTTTTATAGTCGTTATATGCGATATACAGGCTTTCAATGGAGATATCACTTAATTTTAATCCTTTCTCTGTTTTGTCGCTATCCTCTTCCGGCTTGGCTGTCTGGTTTCCGGTTTGAGTGGTGTCAGCTGCAATCAGAATATCCCAGTTGGCATTTCCGTTGGCAGACACTGTCGGGGTCAAACGGCAATTTTGCAACAGCAC
>CAJMQA010000224.1 GCA_905215395.1 uncultured bacterium
CGGAAACCAGCATTTTAATCACGCTCAGCAAAGGTCCCAGCCCATCATGCAGCTCTTTGGCAAAACGTTGCCGTTCTTGCTCTTCTGTCCGGATGACGGCAGCCAGTACCCGTTTCTCCGTCTCCCGCCTCAGCTCATCCAGACGACGCATAAACTGAAAAATCTTCCGGATATAAAATACCCCGATCAACAACACCAGGGAAATGATAAAGGATAGCCACCGCTGGATAATAACCATCTCCGCCTCCATCTCCGGATAGATAGTCGGCCAGAGTTCAAAAACCAGGGAGACCGCCATCAGCAAGAAACCTGTTGAAATCAGAATCCAAGAAGCATTGAATTTAGTGCGCTTAAATAAACTGATAGCGATAACTGCAGCGGCAACCTGCAATAATAATGATATATAAACGACAATTGTTGAAACCATAACAATCAATTTAAAACGGGTATCCGATAGCTATATTGAATACAGATTTCTTAAAACCTCCATTACGGTTGAAAAGGACAAAACGTTGCCCCTGCTCCCGTGCCGGATCGTGCATTTTTATTCCCAGGTCAAAGCGCAGCAGGAAAAAATTGACATCTAACCGCAATCCGGCACCCGTTCCCACAGCTATTTGCCTGTAAAATTGCGAAGACATCTGTGCCCCCGGGCGATTTTCATATTTATTAATATTCCAGATATTCCCGGCATCAAAAAATAAAGCTCCTTCCAACAGCCAGAACAATTTGAAACGGTATTCCATATTGGCTTCTATCTTAAAATCCCCGACGCTGTTCGGGTAATTATCTTGCAGGGTAAAAGCGCCGGGTCCCAATGTTCTGGACTGCCAGGCCCGAATTCCATTTGCACCTCCGCAATAGTAAGCTTCCTCAAAAGGCAAGGCCTTCATATTACCATAAGGATACCCACACCCGACAAATAAACGGTATACCAATGTATTGGCCTTATTGATATAATGATTGAAGCGATACTCCCCATCCGCTTTCACAAACTGCGCATAACGGACTCCTAAAATCTTATAGAAACGCTCCCCGTTCAACTCCCTCTGCCTGGCACCAAAGAGCTTGTCCATTCCCAGAAGGAAATTACCCGAAGTTTCAATATTTCCCCGGAAATAATTAAAACTCCGGGCAGCATTGACATCCTGATTGGTATAAACAGCCGAAAAATTAGCCGATAAAATCATATGGTCGGTATAGGCACTTTTTATATACTCATTCCTGAGTTCGGATATAAAACTGGAATCTACTGTCGGCATAAGGACATAATTCAGATCGATCAAATCGAAATTATAACGCCATTTGTTATCTGCCCTGCGCCATAAATAACCGAATTTTGCACTGGCAATACGCCGTCTGTAAAATTGGGTATTTTCCTGACTATAAGACAAGGAAACCGAAGTTTTCGGAGCCATGTTCCTCCTAAATTCATCCATACGAAAAATAGGAACCCAAAACTGGGGGGACACCAATTTCAATTCTGTACCTACTTCCGTCGTACTGAAAATCTCATTCTCCCTCAGTCTTTCTTTTCTCAAAGCTCCCCAAACACTCAATGTAAGATTTTCCCCGGCATGAAACAAATTCTTGTGATTATAGGCAAAATTACCACCGACACCGATATTTCCGGAATTATTGGTACCTTCAAGGAAAACATTGTAGGACTGGCGCTTCAACGGGGTCAGCAATATCTCACAATCCAATACTGATTCGCCCTGTTCATTTATCCTTTCCCTGAAATTGATATTGATAAATTTAAACAGATTCAAAGCCTGCAAACGGGAGTACGAACTGTTCACTTTCTGTGTATTATATAATTCCCCCCGTTTAAACTGTATGGTTTCCAGAATCACGTTCGGTTTGATCTTGATTTTATCCTGGAACAGCACATCGTATTCTCCATACATAAAATGCTGATACAGGGAGTCTCCGCCATTAGCCGTGAGGATCGGATCATAGTCCAGATTCACCATAATCCGATCGATGGTAAATTTCCGGTAAGCCAGACTATCTGCCGGATTATTTACAATCGTCAGTAATAAATGAGTTTTTTCCGGTCCCCCGAATCGTCCTGTATCCGCATAATAATGGATCAGGTTTTTGGAAAAATTAAAATATCCGTTTTTCCGTAGCGTATGGGTGATGCGCTCTCTTTCCTTTTCCAGCGCCTCAATATCCATCGGCATATCTTTACGCAACAAGGTATGCACGGTATCTTCCAGTACCATCTGCATCAGGGGAGAGTCCAGAGGTAGTTCATTCGCCAAATAACTACTGTCATCCAGGAACGTAAAATGCTCCACCCGGCTAACAGGTCCCGGCTGAACATGATAGATGATCTGGGCTTTTTTCTTCCTGAACCAAACAGAATCCCCGACAATAGCATTATAATACCCCTTGTTTGTCAGATATAGTTTGAGCTGGGAGATACTCCGGTCAGTCAAAAAAGGGCTATAAATGACAGGCGCCTCCCCAATGGAGCGCAACCATTGGTTGAACCTTTTTTTTTCATTTTTACCACTGAGGTTGTAAAGCCCCAGATGAAAACGGGCAATACCCAAAATACGGGTATTCGGACGCTGCCGGATTGTCTTCTTTAAATCCGAAGTATTTATTCCCTTCTCCTCCACCTTCACTTTCACCCTATTCAGCAAATATTCATCCTTTCCGACATAACGCGTCGGTGAACAGGCATAAAAAAAAGAGACAAGACAGACGAATAATAATATCCGATATCGTATACGCTTATCCAATTATCAAAAAATGTTACTATTTTTGCACAGAAGTACTAATCATTGTCATTATCACGTTCAGGCACATATGCTCAGTAAACAGCAAACAAAAATAGTCCAAAACCTTGAAAAAAAGAAATTCAGGGAAAAATATAATCTCTTCAAAATAGAAGGTGAAAAACTGGTTGGCGAACTGCTGCATTCCGGTTTTCAGATCCATTCTATTTTCGCTTTTCCGGAATGGATTGAACAAAACAAAAACCTGTTACCTGACGTAAACATCACCGAAGTGAATGAACGTGAAATGCATGATATTTCAAACTTTCAATCCCTTCCGCAGGTCATTGCACTAGCCGACATTCCTGCTCCTCAGTTCAGCGAAGAGGAGGTGGTTGCTTCTTTATCACTGGTATTGAACGGAATACAGGATCCTGGCAATATGGGGACTATATTGAGAGTAGCCGACTGGTTCGGTATCCGGCACGTATTTTGCGATCAGGCCTGTGCCAGCGCCTATAATCCTAAATGTGTACAGGCCAGTATGGGGGCTATTTTCAGGGTTAAAGTCCTCTATACAGAGTTACCGGATTTACTGAAAAAATATAAAAAACAAGGGCTTTCAGTATTTGGTACATTTTTGGATGGAGAAAATATATATACTTCCCGTTTGTGCAACAAAGGATTTATCGTGATGGGGAACGAAGGGAAAGGAATCTCTGCCGAAATAGAAGAACTGACAGATTGCAGACTGACAATCCCCAGTTTTACACACAGTGAGCAGTCAACGGAATCGCTCAATGTCGGCGTAGCAACAGGAATCATTTTATCGGAATTTAAAAGAAGAGAAAAAAATTAATCATTAAACATAAACAAGATGAAAAAACTATTCCTATTATTATTTGTCTGCTTCTGTGGTTATGGGGCAATGGCACAATTACCGGTGAACATAGGTATCCACGGGGGAGTATCCAGCAATAAAATGAAATTAAGGGATTTGGATGGCTTCAAAACAGGGGCAAGCACCGGATATATGATCGGAGCTTTTGTACGGGTAAACCTCGGAAATATTTACCTCGAACCTTCCTTTAATTTTACCCATAAAAAGAACGACCTTTCCAGTACGCATGGTATAGATGAAGACCTGGGAAAACTCAAAATAAATTCTTTTGAAATCCCCTTGATGCTTGGATTCAAAGTATTGGACCTGTCTATCGTTAAATTCAGGGCATTCCTGGGACCGGTGGTAAGCTTCCCGAAACTAAAGGGAGTAAAGCAAATTGATTTCGACAGTATCGACAAAACAAACTGGCGGGCTAAATTAGGTGTCGGGGTGGATGTCTGGAAACTGACCTTTGATATAGACTATGACAAGGCTTTTCAAAAGCTCGGACATGAAATCAAAGCACCCCGTTCTTTCAACTTTACTTTAGGAATGAAAATCATTTAATTAAAAAGTGTCCGGAATTCCGGACACTTTTTATTTTCCTGACAAACATTAACATACATTTTCCCGGCTTAATCCTTGTTTTTTCCGATTTTTTATTCTTTCTTTGCCGTATCAATTCAATCCTTAAGAAAGATTGTTTGAATTATAAAGAGGAGTTGAGAGACTGGGCTCAATGAAACTCCGACAACCTCCGGAACTTTCCGAAAGGTGCCAAAACCCGGCCTGATAACAGGAGTTATAATTTAAAACAAAGCAAGATGAAAAGTGTAGAAAATTACAATTCAGAATCTGAACGGCAAAACCGACTCGTTAAGTTTATCTCTTTTTCTGCTCTCTCTATGTATATGCGCTGCATGCGCTGATCTTTTTATATACCCCAAACATATTTTGCGAATACTACCAGGTAGTCTGTAGCAATATTTCACATGAAACATACTGTTAAATGTTTAACTATTTATAACAAATTCAAACATTTAACAGGATATCACCAGATATTATAAAAATATAAAATATGAAAACATACGCAGAAATCAATGAGAAGATAAAGAACGGAACAGCCGTGGTTCTGACGGCCGAAGAGGTTTCCGAATTATCAAAAACCCTGTCTCCGAAAGAGATTGCAGAAAAAGTAGATGTTGTGACCACAGCCACTTTCGGGGCCATGTGTTCTTCCGGAGCCTTCCTGAATTTCGGTCACTCCAATCCTCCCATCCGGATGGAAAAAATAGAACTGAACGGCGTCAGGGTAAGCGGCGGACTAGCAGCAGTGGACACTTATGTAGGAGCCACAGATTGCAATCCGGGTTCACCGGCTTACGGCGGAGCCCACATCATTGAAGATCTGGTAAACGGTAAGAATATAACCCTGGAAGCCTGGGGCAAAGGAACGGACTGTTATCCCCGTAAACACATCAAAGCCGTGATCAATAAAGATTCTATCAACGAAGCCATCCTTTACAATCCGCGGAATTGCTACCAGAATTACAACGTAGCGACCAACACGACAGACCAGATCAAATACACTTATATGGGCACATTGCTTCCTAAAATGAGGAATGCTTCCTACAGTTCTGCCGGAGAACTTTCTCCCCTGTTAAATGATCCGGAATGCCGCACGATCGGTTTAGGAACCCGGATCTTTTTATGCGGAACCGAAGGTTATGTGACCTGGAACGGTACACAATTCAACACCAGCAAACCGGTCAACGAATACGGTGTTCCGACCAGTAATGCCAGAACCCTTGCTGTTGCCGGCGACTTGAAGAATATGAGCAGTCAGTATTTACGTGGCGCTTATATTGAAAAATACGGAATTACCTTATATGTAGGTATCGGGATACCCATTCCTGTCCTGGACGAAGACATAGCAAAGCGCGTTTCTATCCGGAACGAGCAGATCGAAACCACTGTGATTGATTACGGCAATGGGAATCAGGTTTTAGGAAAAACGAACTATGCCGCCCTGCAAAGCGGAAACATAGAGATCAACGGCCACAAGGTACGCACAGCCCCTCTTTCCAGTTTAGCCAAAGCCCGGGAAATTGCCGGAATTTTAAAATCCTGGATTGAAAAAGGGGATTTCCTGCTCAGCGAACCCGTACGCCCAATGCC
>CAJMQA010000225.1 GCA_905215395.1 uncultured bacterium
GCAGGGATAAACTGAAAAGCAAAATATCCTCCTTCCGAATATTTACCTGTGGCAAATTCTACCAACCTCCCCTTTTTCACTTCATACAAAGTTACTTTTCCCTCCGCATCCATTTTAATATTGTCTGCTACCCGGCATTCCAGGGTAACAGCTTCCTGAGCGGACAGCAGGCTGCTCACGCAGACTGCCATCCACAACATCATTTGTTTCAGCATATTTTTTTAAAACTCGTAATTATTAAACAGACGCATACAATAAGCCGCACGCCCTTTCCCTTTACCGATCAAGTAATCTTCAACATCGACACCGGTATTGATTTCACTACCTCCGCCGATAAACGGGAGAGCATACATTTTCCAATTACCGTCTTTAAAAGTAATAACCAACAGGTGATCCAGATTCAGATTGGCCATACTTACATGACGTAAATAGGTAATCTCCTCCCCCTTAAACGGCAATAATTTTCTTTCCCGTTCATTTGCCACCTGGCTCTGATTGATATCGTGTACCCAAACAGCATCATGCACGGCAAAATAAACAGAGGAAGCCGTCAGATGTGCGCAAAGCACCTCTGCATCCCCCAACTGACAGCCGTCAGGAATAGCTTTATAATCTTTTACGGGATATTTGTTTTTTCCTGCGTAAGCCATAGAAAGCAGATAATCTGTCCCCTGATCGTCGGTCATAATAGCATAACCGGCATAAATGTAATTATAAATATTCCAGTCGTATGTCTTACCAGCCCTCAAAAAATGTTTTAAACGTACCTCCATTCCGGTCAATGAACCAAAATCCGGAGTACCTGCATCTGCCGCAGAAAAATGGGCCAACTCAGAGTCACTACCCGCCCATAAGAACGATTGAGTCAGGCAATCCCAAACCATGGTATAATTACCGGCAAATAAGTTTTCTTTGTGTAACTGATATGCAGCATTGGAGGGACCTGCTTTGGAATAACTGAATTTTCCGACATTGGCAGAATTACCGGAAAGGGTATGATATTTCCCAGCATTGATCAGATTCATGTTACGGCCGTTGGCAATACAATCCATGAAATCGAATTTAGCCGGAGCTTCATAAAAGCAGTCCTCACTTTGCTTCAATAATTCCATATTCTCGGCATTAAATACCAGCATTTCTTTTTCCGAAAGGATATAAAAAGCTTTGTAATTTTCCACCGTCGTTGTTCCATCCGGATTTTTCACCTCATTCGAATGTTGCTGCACATAAGCCACCTTGACGGCTTCACCTTCCAGTCTTTTGTCCAGAGACTGACTGACCAAATTCTCCATCACACTCCCGTCAGCAGTAACCGCATCCATATCCGTCATACCGTTCTCTGATTTCATCACCAGCCAGGCATTTGAAAGCTGAGTTTCCACCGCAACCTCTGCCATCTGACTGACATACACATCTTTTACCGTATCCCGGACCTCAAACCACAACTGATAATTTCCGGATTCACAATCTACATAATAATCCAGGGTCTTTCCATATCCCAGGGTATCGCGTTCCGCCCAGTTCGGCTTCTTATACATATACCACATATAACGGAGATTCTTACAGTTCTGATCCCCCTCTACCGTCACCGCCAGATGTTCTGTTTTTCCAAACTGCAAAGAATAACTTTCCTGTAAACCGGAAATACCGACAGGTAAAACCTGATGGGCCGTGATATAATCATAATTTCCCTGATCATCGATACAGCCGAAGGCCAATGCTCCGATCATCAGAGCAACCGCCCATTGTATAAAGATTTTATATTTCATTGTTTCAGTATTAAATTATTAAGGAAACACCACACAATCCACACACACCTCTCCCGGTGCATGTTTTTTGTCTTTATTCTCACATAAGGGTTCTGTATGTGTAGCATTGTACTTCACCAGTTCTTCGCGGGCTTTCAGTTTCAGGTAATCCCGGTATCCTATATCAGGCAATTCTTCAAAAGTACTAAAACCCAGATAATTGATTATAAAATCCATCTTCACCGGTCCCCAGGTTCCAAAGTAATACGACCAGGACTGCCAATTGGTAGGTTGTTCCGGCATAGCTGTCGTTTGTACCATAAAATTCCGGTTCAGGTCGATACCCGGCTTAAAGAACTCATTCTCCCCCACAGTCATCTCTATCCGCACTTTCTCTTTATCCAAGGAGGGATCGTGAATCAAAATCACCGGAATCTTTACTTCCACCTGATTTGCCGGCATCACCATCAGCCCGGCAACAGAGGCATCGTCAAAGGCCACATAATGTTTTCCGGCCACAGCAGCCCCTTCTTGTCCCTCATTGGTTTGTATCAGCCTGATCGCACGGGCCTTCTCCCGGTCAGGAGCCCCCATTGCAGCCATCTCAATCCATACCGTATCCCGTTCTTTTCCTTTTGTCACCAGAAAAAAACTGTGAATAAGGCTATCCTGCTGTCCATAACCTCTCTCCCCCCGTTTGAAAGCAATCCGGGGATCATTCTCATATATCTGTGCATCCTGTTGTTCGCAGGCTGAAACCATCCAACCCAGCAAACCTAACATCAGACAATATTTTATAACTTTTTTCATACGTTCGTCTTTTTCAATTTTACTCAAATGCAATCTGTCCTTTCGGTTTAGGTACAACATACCCGTTAGCCGGCACATTAAAACGGACAGGTACAGTATAATTTAAAACATTATGCCGTTTGTACCAGAAAAACATCTGTCCCTCTCCGAAAAATTCTTTCCGGCATTCGGACTCCAGCCTTGAAATCCGGTTTGTTTCAGAAATAGTGACATTGACACTCATCCCCCTGGCCTGACGATAAGTTTCAAAATAAGTTGCTGCTTCTCCGATCGGCAGATTTTCGATCAGAATCAGATACATCTCCGATAAACGGATCAAAGGAATCATATTGACCGGTTCAATAATACCACTTCCGGAATATTTCAGAAAATAGGCCGTAGTCCCGTCAAACTCCCAATAACGTCCGGCTTTATTCCGGATATCATCCGTAGCATTTTCATATATTTTATTGACATTGTTCTTACTTGAATACAGATCCGGACGCGAACCGGTCAGAACTCCACTGATCAGATCCTGATGATTGGAACAATTGACAGCAAACAGATGTTCGCTTTGCATGACCAGATTACTGCTCCAGGAATCAGCATAACTCGCTTCATTGGTCAGGGTAAACTTATCTGTCTGATCGGTATTCTTTACCGCCAACACTCTTTTTGCATAAATATTAGCTGCCTCAGGTTTACCGGTCCATTGATAAAAACGGGCCCGCGTAGCATCCACAGCATAACGGTTAAAATGGGTCTGACGGTAATAATGCCAGTCATCCTCCGGAACATATTTACATTGTACATTTCCCGGATGATTGAAGTCGAACATATTCCCCAAAGCAAAAGGATCATTTTTCAGATATACTTCAGCAGAATCCAGATCCTGCAATATCAGTTTTTGTACCTCTCCGTAAGTTTTAGACACCAGTTTGGAAGGATCTTTTGTCATTTCAGTCGTATAAGGAATTGCTATTACCGACTCAGGCTCTGTCGGAAGCGGACCGAACAAACGCAATATTTCCAAATGGATAAAAGCCCGGAGCCCGTATGCTTCTCCCTTCAACAACTCCTTATTGCCATAGGTAAAGCTGACTTGGGTCGTTCCCAGATTTTCCAACAGGTTATTGACATGTGCCAAAGCTGTGTAATATTTATTCCATATATCCGAAATAATGGGTTCCACATCTTTATGAGTGTAATTGAAAGCTGCCACATAAGATTCCGTACTTTGAGAAGCCGGAGTCCACAATTGGGCCAACAAGTCGGTGAAATAACTACTTGTATTCACTCCATACAACTGTTTTGAAGCCAACTGTATATAAATACCATTCATTACATTCTTAAAACTGGCCTCACTGGTATAAATATCTTTCTCTTTAATTTCCGTACGGGGGTTGACATCCAACCAATCACTGCAACTGCAAGTCAGGGCCAGTACTCCCGCCAGCCACCAACTGAAATATTTTGTTTTCATTCTTTTCATACATATTCATTTTAATCGATCAGAAACGGACTGTCAAAGCCAGGGAAAATTTACGGGCATAAGGATAATTTATACCCCTTTCCTATTTGATAGTTGAAACCCGGAATAAATCTTCTCCATAAGCAGTCAATGTCAGATACGAAATAGAAAGGTGTTCCTGCAACCAGGCAGATTCCCAATCATACCCGACAGATATGGACCGGCATTCCAATGTATTTTCGTCAGCCACAAAACGGGTAGTAGCATTCGTTGCAGATAAATCACGGACACTTTTATATTTTACGATATCTCCCGGATTTTTCCAGCGGTCATAATAAGCTCGCCGGTCGGCATTCTCTATCGGACGGATATTCTCAACCTTCCCGGCCAAAGTAGAGTTATACATTTGTCCACCCCAGCGGTAACCGAAAATAGCATTCAAGGTCAACCCTTTGTAACGGAACATGGTATTCAGGTTTCCCCATATTTTAGGCTCGTCCACTCCGCAAGCCACTTTGTCCTTAGCATCCCAATTGTAAGTCTGGGTACCGTCAGCTTTCAAATAGATTTCCTTTCCATTGGCCGGATCGATTCCCAGGGAACGGACAGCAAAGATGGTATTCATAGATTGTCCCTCTTTAAACAGAAAACTGGGATTCACTCCATCATTTTCAATCAACTGTTCATTCAGGAACTCCAGGGAATTGGAGATCTCTTTGATGGTATTTTTATTATAAGCCAGGGTTCCGCCTACCGACCAGAATATATTACTTTCGGTATTGCGGATCAGGTAAGCATTCAATCCGACCTCTACCCCCCGGTTCAGCACCTTACCGACATTTGCCTTGTAACTATTGAAACCACTGGCCGTCGGCAGGGTAATATCCGCCAGCATATCGTCGGTCAGCTTATTGTAAAAATCCACATTCAGTTTGATCCTGCTCCGGAACATTTCCAGTTCCATTCCCACATTCACCTGTTTTGTAGTCTGCCACCCCAAATCAGAATTTCCCATTCCCAGCAAATAAGCTCCGCTGAATCCATTATAATTCTCTACTCCGAAATACTTGAAAGTCCGCATAGCCTGGTAAGGATCAAAATTCTGTGCCCCGGAAGTACCATAAGACACCCGCAAACGGGCGATATTCAATACCCGGTTGTCGGTCATAAATTTTTCCTGGTGAATATTCCAGCCGGCCCCTACCGACCAAAAAGGGGCAAACCGGTTATCACTACCGAATTTAGACGATCCTTCTATTTTCCCGGAAACATCCACAAAATAGCGGCGGTCATAAGTATAGTTCAGGTTCACAATTCCTCCCATCCGTCGGGAAATCCCTTCATTTCCGACAGGTTTGCCTCCTTTTTCATACAAAGCTGCTAGACCCAGAAAATCAGAGTTGTCGTCCGGAATACCTTCGCCCTTTATCTTATAGTTTTCTGTTTTCTCTTCAGCAAAATTATATCCCAATCCGGCATACAACTGGTGCACTTCATTCAAAGTTTTATTATAGTTCAAGGTAAAATCAGCTTCATACTTAAATGACTCACCCCATCCCATCGTATAACTTCCCCGGCGTACATAATCGTCATCCGTATAATCTGCAAAATCGGTATGGCTGGCCGCTTTATAAAGATCCGAACGGCTGTTTTTAGAAGTCAGTCCAAAACGTCCCCGGACGAACAATTCCGGCAGAATATACCATTCAATACCGAAGTTATTCTGTATCTGTGTATATTTTTCCTCGTCTATACTGGGTAAATAAGCATTCCACAAC
>CAJMQA010000226.1 GCA_905215395.1 uncultured bacterium
CAGAAGACGTTCTGTATCCTCTTTGCTCATTGTTAAAGAATTCTTGAGCCGACCTCTGCTCATAGCATTATAGATGAATGTCTCACCTCTCTCTTCGCATTCCTTCCGTAAGCTTTCCAATTCTTCCGGAGTATCAAAAGAATAATATGCATTACCGGATTCGACCAGTTGCAATGCGTATTGTTTGTAAATTTCTTTCCTTTCACTTTGCCGGTAAGGGCCGTATTCTCCACCTGCTCCGATCCCTTCATCCACAGTTAATCCGCACCATTTCAAAGATTCTATGATGTATTCTTCTGCTCCTGGAACATAGCGGGTCTGGTCGGTATCTTCAATTCTTAAAAGAAAATCCCCTCCGTGATGGCGGGCAAACAGATAATTGAAGAGGGCTGTTCTGACTCCTCCTAAATGAAGTGCTCCGGTTGGACTTGGAGCAAATCTGACTCTGACTTTTCTTTCCATGCTATTCGTTTTGATTTATTGGTTTGTTTTTTTGATTGAGCAGGATGTTATGAAATAATTCCTTGGCATATTCTATGCCTTTTTTTATGGCAGTATCCTTTGAAGTAATGTTACTGAGAATTGGTTCGGCATGATTGTAGGGGTTGTCAGGATTATCAGTCAGTAAATAAACGGTGTATTTTCCGTTTTTACCGTTTTTAGTTTTGCTGACCAATCCGAACCAGACGTCGATAGCCTGATTATCTATATAGATTGTACGTTTAATCTTGTACATTACCGATCGTTTTGATTCCTTTTTTGAAAATTCAGAAGGCTGACGACAATAACCAGGCAAGCCATGGCTGCGACATTGATATAAACCGGTGTCCTGTCGGTAGTGCTGTAAAGGGAAATCGCACTTGATATCATAATCAGGAAAGCAGTTAGTATGATTAATAGGCGGATAATTTTCATAATGCTTTGATCATAGCGGCGAATATCAGATCTTAATTTTTGTAAATATTCTATTCGCCCGTATTTTGTCTAATATTTATAAATTTAAACTATTTTTTACCGGATTGGCGTAAATCTCCAGATAAATATTATTTAGTAAGGAGACATTTCCTTCCAGTTTATCAATTTTCTGCGTCATGACCTTTATAAAATTCTCTTTTTCTTTGGGAGTATAGTTAGCAGAAAATTTGTTCACTGAATGAAGTAAATCGTATGCGATATAGTTATTCGGCCAAAGTTTGAAATTTTTGTGAATTTTTGTGTCTATAATTTTGGTCAGTGCTTCAATCCGGTCTCCATGGGAGGGTAAAGGGCTGATGGCATCAAGCTCTTTATCCGTAAGCTTGTCGATATGAAAATGTACCCGTCCTTTATAAGAACTTAAACCGGTTAGCATACTATTCATGTCGGCTTCCGGGGTTTTGATGTATTCTCCTACTGTTTTGGTATAGAGTTCTGCTGTTTTTAAAGCATCACAGGGTTCCCATTCATAGGAGATAGAAAGAGGCATGATGTGGAGAGCCTTGAAATTTTCAGCAAAATTGGATGGACCGCTCATTCTCAGCATTTTCAGTAAACTAGGCTGGGTTCTGTCGTCTCCGTTTTTTGTTCTGCCTTCCCGTTCTGCTATCCATACAGAGTCCTGATTTTCTTCGATTACTTCCCGGATATATTGGGAACGGATGGAAGAACTACTTAGCATTTCACGTACAGTGATATCTCTTTCAATGACAAAACACGAGTCCAATTTGACAAGGTCTGTTATCCATTCATTGATCAGCAGATTACTACCAATGGCTGCCCGGGTATATTTATTTCCGTTTTCTCTGAGTAATACATTTAGTATGGCAGAATCCAGAATAATATCCCGATGATTAGACATGAATATGTAGGATGTGTTTTTGTCAACTAAATCCATCCCGCTGACAGAGACTCCGTCTGTTGTAGTATCAATCAGGGCTTTAATGGCCGGTCCGAAGAATTTTTTCTGAAATTCAGCTCTGGTCTGAATTCCTTGTAAAGTACCAATAATGGCATTTCTGTCCATTTTTATCAAATGGGAAAATAAGGCCAGAAAGTCTTCAGATTTACATAGCCGTTCTATTGCAGTTTTGATTTCATCGCCGCAATAAGGTCTGATACTGTTAAATTCGGAATCCGATGTCATGCTTGTTATTTAATAGTCATTCTTACTTGTTCAAACTGGGGATGTTTATTACACCTTTCCGGGTGCAAAGATAAAACTAAATGCTAAAAGCAGAAAGCTATCTTCCAAAAGTTCTATATTTACTTATATGGTTCTGCCTGGATAATTTTTCAAGGCGACAGCCAATACTTCCATTGCTTTTTTCAGATCACTGATTTTTAATACATAAGCAATTCGGACTTCTTTTTTCCCTAGCCCGGGAGTATGATAAAATCCACTGGCTGGTGCCAACATCACAGTTTGCCCGTTATGATCGAAACTTTCCAAAAGCCATTGTGAGAATTTCTCTGCATCGTCAACGGGGAGCTGGACAATGGAATAAAAAGCCCCTTTAGGAACCGGACAGATAACTCCCGGCATTTTATTTAACTCCTTCACCATGAAATCCCGTCTTTTGATATATTCACGATATACGCTTTCGAAATATTCGTCAGTTGTATCCAATGACGCTTCTGCGGCTATTTGTCCCAAGGCTGGCGGACAAAGTCTGGCCATTCCGAATTTCAGGGAAGCCTTGAGTATCTCTTGGTTTCTGGAAATAATGGCACCGACACGGATACCGCATTCACTGTACCTTTTTGACATGGAGTCGAATAGGATGGTATTTTGTTCGATTCCGGGCAGATTCATGACGGAAAAATGCTGAAGTCCATCATAACAATATCTCCTGTATACTTCGTCCGAATACAGATATAAGTCATGTTTTTTTATGATCTTCGCCAAGTCTTCAAGCTCTTTGCGAGAATATAAATAGCCTGTCGGATTATTTGGATTTACAATGACAATACCTTTTGTCCGGGGAGTGATTAATTTTTCAAATTCACTGATGGGAGGAAGGGCGAAATTATCTTCAATTTTTGCTGTAACGGCTTTGATTTTTGCCCCGACCATCAGGGCAAATGCTGTGTAGTTGGCATAATAGGGTTCCGGAATGATAATTTCATCCCCTTCATTCAGGGTACTCATGAAGGCAAAAAGGATTGCTTCTGACCCTCCTGTGGTAATTAGAATGTTCTCTTCGCTTATATTTATACCCAATTTTTTATAATAACCTGCCAATTTAGTCCGGAGAGTGTGATTACCTGCAGACGCGGTATATTCTATGACAGAAAGTTTCATCCTCCGGACAGCTTCCAGAGCAACTTCCGGGGTTGCAATATCCGGTTGACCGATATTCAGATGATAAACTTTAATTCCTTTTTCTTTGGCCTGATCTGCGTAAGGAACCAGCTTACGTATAGGTGAAGCAGGTACAGATAAACCTTTTTCAGAAATGTGTGGCATAACGTATGATTTTGAAGGTTTTAAATTAAGTGCCCTCAATATACGATAATTTTTAAAATCCTGCAATCGATTTCAATTTTTCAATATTCAGTAACTTTATTTTACGACTTTTGGATTCAACAAGGCCATCACTCTTGTAGTCAGATAATAAACGAATGACTGTCTCTGTGGCTGTACCGACAAAATTACTCAGGTCTTCCCGGGTCAGATTCAGTTTAAGGGTACCGTCTTCCTCCATGCCGAAATCAGCAGCCAGAAGCAATAAAATTTCGGCTAGCCGTGCTTTTACTGGTTTCTGGGCAATATCACGGATGTAGCGGTTCGAGTCTCCAAGTTCTTTACACGCAATCTGCATCATATCATAAGCAAAACCGGAATTATTTTTTATCAGGTTTAGCAGAATATTGTCCGGAATATAACAAAGAATAGCTTCTGTATGGGTTTCAACGGAGGTACAAGCCGGCTCATGCCGGATGACGGACCGAAAACCGAACAGATCTCCCTCTCGGTCGAATTTTATAATTTGTTCCTTGCCTTCATGTCCGGTTTGATATATTTTGATAATCCCGCTGTATACAAAGTAGCAGCCTTTGATACGGGCACCCTCTGCATAGATCAGTTCCCCTTTTTTATAGGTTTTTATGGCCTCCGGGCGAAGTAGGTCTTTTAGCTCTTTCTCTGAAAGATTGGTAAAAGTGTGCTTTAACTTCTGATAGCAACATTCAATATCCGGTAACAATATATTAAGGCTCATGCATTTGGCTTTTATTAAGTCTGAATTTTAAGATGTTTTTCCTTTCAGCAATCCGAGAATACTTTGGATAATTCCGTTTTCATCGTATCCGCATTCTGCATATAATTGTTGTTGACTCCCGTGTTCCACAAATTTGTCCGGGATACCCAGGCGTTTGACAATTGCGTTGTAATGGTGATCGGCCATAAATTCTGTGACAGCACTGCCTAAGCCTCCTGTCAGCGTACCATCTTCCAGGGTGATGATCTTTGAAAATTTATTAAAAATTGTATGTAATAGATTTTCATCTATGGGTTTTAGAAATCGCATATCATAAAGAGCGACGGAATGATTTTTCAATTCAAATACTGCTCTCTTCGCAATATTCCCGATTGCCCCTATTGACAGGATTGCCAGTTCTTCTCCTTCTATCAGACATCTGCCTTTACCGATCTCAAGCTCCCGGAAAGGGGTGTGCCAGTTTTGCAAATAGCCTTTGCCTCTGGGATAACGGATGGAAAAAGGGCCCTTATCGGGAAGCTGGGCTGTATACATCATATTCCGTAGCTCCTCTTCATCAAGAGGAGCTGCAATAGTCATGTTGGGAATGCAACGGAAGAAAGCCAGATCATATGCTCCGTGATGTGTCGCTCCGTCAGAGCCCACGAAACCTGCCCGGTCAAGGCAAAATACGACATTCAGATTTTGAAGTGCTACATCATGAATGACCTGATCGTAAGCTCTTTGCATAAATGAAGAGTAGATATTACAAAAAGGGATAAAACCTTTTGTTGCCAAACCTGCAGAAAAAGTAACTGCGTGTTGTTCTGCAATGCCCACATCAAAACAACGGTCCGGCATTTCGTGCATCATGATATTCAAAGAACATCCGGTAGGCATCGCAGGGGTGATCCCAATTATTTTTGAATTGCTCTTCGCAAGCTCTGTGATTGAGTTTCCGAAAACATCCTGAAATTTAGCAGGAGCGTCCGGATTACTCTCTTTGATCAGTTCTCCGGTTAATTTGTTGTACTTACCGGGAGCATGCCAGACAATTTGGTTGTTTTCTGCTTCCTTAAATCCTTTTCCTTTAACCGTAATACAATGAAGTATTTTAGGACCGTTGATATTTTTCAGATCCCGCAGTATTTTAATCAGGTGATTGATATCGTGTCCATCTACCGGGCCGAAATAGCGTAATCCCATTGCCTCAAAAAGATTGCTCTGTTTCAATAACATGGATTTTATGCTATTGTCGATATTCTGGATAAAATTTCTCATACCGGGACTGATCCGGTTTATTTTTCCAAGTACGTTCCAGATATCCCCTTTGATTTTGTTATAAGTTTTGGAAGTTGTAATGTCCAGCAAATATTCATTTATTCCGCCTACATTGGGATCAATGGCCATGTTATTGTCGTTGAGAATGACCAGCAGATTGGAATTGTATACGCCGGCATTGTTGAGAGCTTCAAAAGCCATGCCACCTGTCATGGAACCGTCTCCGATGACAGCGACGCTTTGCCGTTCTGTTTCTCCGTTAATCCGGGCTGCAATTGCCATGCCCAGGGTTGCCGAGATAGACGTTGAGGAATGCCCCGTCCC
>CAJMQA010000227.1 GCA_905215395.1 uncultured bacterium
GGTTTTGCTCTGGGTATGGGTATTGAAAGAATTACCATGTTAAAATACGGCATCAAGGATCTGCGCCTGTTTTTTGAAAATGACATCCGTTTTCTGGAACAATTTACTGCAGCAGATATCTAAAAATCTTCAAAAAGGCAAAATTTGCCTTTTTGAAAAATTATTTCAGGATATCCAACAATTTGTCTATTTTGGGGAGCCAGGATAATTTCTGTCCTGCGGTTACGTGCTCTGCCTTCTGTCGTCTCATTAGAATCTACAGGCATAAATTCGCCCCGCCCTGAAGGAAGAATCTGTAAAGGGTTTACTCCATAATCCTTCGTCAATATCCGCACCACAGAAGTTGCACGAATTACACTCAAATCCCAGTTATCTTTAAATTGTGCAGTCTTGATTGGTTTGGAATCTGTATGCCCTTCAATAAACACATCGATATCGCTCTGCTTTTTCAATACTCCAGCCAATTTTCCCAAAGCCTCTTTTCCCTGCTTATTGACCAAAGCACTACCCGATTCGAATAATAATTTATCTGACATAGCTACATAAACCTTTTCGTTTTTCTGGGTAATTGTCAGCTCATCACTGCTAAATCCAAGTAAAGCATCTTTTACACTATTCAGCAAATCCGTCAAACGGGCATCCCGGGCAGTAATTTCTGACTGCAATTCATGGATCGTTTTCTCCCGTTCTGCCAACTTAGACATCTTTTCCTGCAACAACATATTCAATTTCTCCTGTTCTGAAACATTGGAATACAAAGCCTTCTGATAATCCCTTACAGATTGTCTCAAACGGGCCGTATCTTCTTCCAGATTACTGACCTGCCGTCTTAAACCGGCATTAATCTCCAACTGCCGGTCCAGATTTTTATTCAACGTCCGCTCCCGGCTAAGAGCTGCTGTACGTCCATTCTCTGCTATCATGTATTTTTTTTAGACACACAGGAATTCATCGCCATCAAAAGACAAAGTAAATAGATAAACTTTTCCATACCTGAAATTTATAAACTCATTGAAACATGCAAACTTAAAAATTATTCCTGAAAGTAAAAATAACAGAACTGGCCATGTGTGTGTGTATGTGTGTAAGTTGTGTATGAAACACAAAAGGAAGGAAATGGCCAGTCTGTTATTATGTCAAACGCTCCGTCTATTGCTTCTGAAAAATCATGTTTCCCATAAAAAGGTTCGTTTAAATTGGATCTCTCCCCACCGGAATGCATATATTAATTTATTTTGCAATTTTTTGACTGATAGATATTTAGTTTGTACAAAAATTATTATCTTTGCCCTACAAGTCAAAGTTATGTTCACTAATAGAAACGAACCTTTATATCACAACACAACATACTGATTCACAATATAAAGCATTATTTTAGTATATATTGAACCAAATGATTTTTCAAAATCTATTTATTTCTTATCAATGAGATTTCAGTTTTCATTAAATCATTTTTTTTTTGCATATTCATTTCTGAATATCCCGGAATATTATAGCTTTGTAAAAATTAAATATACATCATCCAACTTTAATATGATACGTCTGTTGATACTTGCTCAATTATTTCTGTTACCAACTACTTACAGTCACCAATATTCATCCATTATTGGAGTAGACCAGGACGTTTTAAATAAATTCTGGCAATATGCTTCCAAGCAACAATTAACGACACTCGGAATCAACGAACGGATTCCGAAAATAGCTGCTTTTTTTATCGGAACCCCCTATAAAAGCAACACTTTAAACGTAACTCTTAAAGAATTGCCGGTAATCAATCTGCATGAACTGGACTGTGTCACCTTTGTGGAAAACGTTCTGGCTCTGGCATTTTTAGAAGAATATAACAACAATGCCATTCCTCAGTTTATCGCCAATATTACCAAACTGAGATACCGGAACGGTGAAATTATCGATTATACTTCCCGCCTGCACTATTCTTCCGACTGGTTATATGAAATGCAGAAACAACACTTTCTGACAGATATCACTCAATTTGCAGGAGGTTTACCTTATTCCCGGACCATCAATTTTATGTCCGCAAATTACACTCGTTATCCGCAACTTGTTCATGACACTACTTTACTGAAGAAAATAAAAGACATTGAAACTACAATCAAGGGGAGAACGTATTATTATATTCCAAAGGGGCAGATTGGGAAAGCCTGTAATAAAATCAAAAACGGGGACATTATCCTGATCACAACCAACATCAAAGGGCTGGACACATCCCATCTCGGTTTTGCCTGGAAAAAGGACGGAAAAACTTTTTTACTCCATGCTTCCAGTTCCGGGAAAAAAGTGATGATTTCTCAGCTTCCCCTTCAGGAATACATGCAGGGTATCAGTACGCAAACCGGAATAATGGTAGGCAGAGCTCCGAAAGTTCCGCCCTCGGGAAGCGGAAAATAAACTGGCATGGGAATTGCTTAGAAATACATAAACTTAAAATCAAATATCATGAAGAAAATTTTCATTGCTACCCTGGTTTTAGCAGCAGCCATTGCCTTCAGCAGTTGTGCCAACCGCAAAGTTTCACGTGTCCATACCAATGAAGTCATCGACTTGAGCGGTAGGTGGAACGATACAGATTCCCAGCTGGTTTCTGCTGAAATGATTCAGGATTTGCTTGGTGCCCGGTGGCTACCGGTATATGAAAGCCATCACAACAACACCCGGCCGGTAGTTGTTGTCGGGACAGTAATTAATAAAAGCCATGAACATATCAATGCAGAAACCTTTATAAAGGACATAGAGAAAGCCATCATTAAAAATGGCAGTGTCCGTCTGGTACAAGCCGGGGAGAAACGTCAGGAACTCCGTACGGAACGCGATGAACAAAATCAAGGTTATACCTCTCCCGAAACCGCTAAAAAATGGGGACTGGAATTAGGAGCAGACTTTATGCTGCAAGGGACTATCAACAGTATCGTCGACAGTTATAAAAAAGAAAAGGTTGTTTATTACCAGATCGATCTGGAACTGACAAATCTGGAAACAAACGAAGTCGTCTGGATGGGAGATAAAAAAATCAAAAAACAGGTCAGTGACCGTGCTTTTTAAGTCATTTTAGCTTTGAAACTTTTTCACCTCATCGGCTTTCTGGGATGTATCTTGTTGACCGGTTGCGCAACATGGTATCAACGTACCGCTGCATTCCAGGAAGCTGTAAATCAAGGCAATTTCGAACAGGCTGAGAAATTGCTTCAAAAAGATAAAAAACAGGCCAGAAATAAGAATAAGATCTTATATTATCTCAACCAGGGATACGTCGAATTTATGCTTGGTCATTACGAAAAAAGTAACCAAGCTTTTGAAACAGCAGAGCAACTGACTGAAGACCAACACCGCAATGCATTGACAGAAGCTGCTGTTCTGGTTACTAATCCGGAAATAAGGCCATACAAACCTGAAGATTTTGAAGTCATCATGATCAATTTTTACAAAGCATTGAATTATCTCCAGATGAATAATATGGAGGATGCTTTGGTTGAGGCACGGAAAATCAATATTCGCCTACAACAATTGAACGATAAATATCCGGATCATAAAAACCGGTACCAGCGGGATGCGTTCGCACAGTTACTTATGGGCCTGATTTACGACGCGGCAGGCGATGCGAACAACGCTTTTATTGCCTACCGGAATGCTTACGATACCTACCAAAGCGATTACGTTAAAAATTTTGGTCTGGCAGCTCCGGAACAGCTGAAACAAGATTTATTACGGACGGCCTATACTTGCGGTCTTACCTCAGAATTACAGGAATACGAAAAATTGTTCGATACCCGGTATACCCTATCTCCCACTTCCCCGGACGGGCAATTAGTATTTTTCTGGCTGAATGGTTTCGGACCAGTGAAATCTGAATGGGGAATCACATTCACAAAAATACAAAGAAATGACGGAGCCATTGTTTTTCACAATGAAGAGCTAGGACTGACATTCCCCTTTTTCTGGGGAAACGGTTATAATGAAAATGATCGCAATTCACTGGCAGACGTCAATGTTGTACGGGCTGTATTCCCCAAGTACATAGAACGTCCTCCGGCATTCACTCAGGGCTTATTGACTTATGACAATAAAAGCTATGCTCTTCAGGAAGCTGAAGATATCAATCAGATTGCCTTCAAAACCCTGCACGACCGCATGGTCAGGGAATTGTCCAATTCATTATTGCGTGTAGCTGTAAAACAAGGCTTACGCTACACCGCCTCCAAACAAAATGAATGGCTGGGATTTGCAGTCGGTCTGGCGAGTGCTTTCACTGAAAAAGCAGATACCCGGAACTGGCAGACCTTACCTTATTCCATTTCTTATGCCCGGATCCCGCTGAATGCCTCTGAAAATAAAATTGAGTTGAAATTTACCGGACCAAAGATAAGTCCGGATAACCAATCACTAGAGATCCCTTCCAACAACAAAAGAACCCGTTTCTTTGTATATACCACCTTATAAAAATAGCCGGATAAAAAATCCGGCTATTTTTCTGGCAATTCCTGAACTTATTTTTCAGTAAAATATTTGTAAAACAATGGAATAGTCGTAATACCATTGAAGAATTGTTCCAAAGGATAATTCTCATTGGGAGAATGGATAGCATCTGAACCCAAACCAAATCCCATCAGAACCGACTTAATTCCCAATACCTCTTCGAAAGTTGCTATGATTGGAATACTCCCCCCCGAACGAACCGGAACAGGCTGCTTACCGTACACTTCTTCGTACGCTTTTTCTGCTGCTTTATATGCAGGCAAATCTATCGGACATACGTAAGAAGGACCACCATGCAGATATTCTACCTTCACAGTCACATAGTCGGGAGCTATCGATTCAAAATATTCTTTAAATAATTTAGCTATTTTCTCGTACTTCTGATTAGGAACCAAACGACAGCTGATCTTAGCATGAGCTACCGAAGGCAACACAGTTTTCGCTCCTTCCCCAATGTAACCACCCCAGATGCCACAGACATCAAAAGTCGGGCGTATACCTGTACGTTCATTCGTTGTAAAGCCTTCTTCCCCCCATACAGCTTTTATCCCCAAAGATTTCTTATAGATCTCCGGATCAAACGGGGCCTTCGCCATCTTTGCGCGTTCTTCAGTACTTACTTCCAACACATCATCATAGAAACCAGGAATGGTAATATGACCTTTGTCATCCACCATCCCAGCAATCATCTTGGATAACACATTAATCGGATTAGCCACAGCACCGCCAAACAAACCGGAATGCAAATCCGCATTCGGTCCTGTTACTTCAACCTGCCAATAAGCTAAACCTCTTAGTCCGGTAGTAATTGAAGGAACATCCCGCGCAATCATACTGGTATCAGAAACCAGAATGACATCTGCTTTCAACATCTCTTTATGATCACGACAGAATTTCGGTAAACTCGGGGAACCTATTTCTTCTTCACCTTCCAGCATAAACTTAACATTACACTTCAGATTTCCGGTTCTTACCATATATTCAAACGCTTTCGCATGCATAAACGATTGTCCTTTATCATCATCTGCACCTCTGGCCCAGATCTTACCATCTTTAATAACAGGTTCAAACGGATTGGTATGCCACAAATCCAGAGGATCTACAGGCATCACATCCATATGGCCATATACCAGTACAGTCGGTAAAGCCGGATCTATAATTTTTTCTCCATAGGTAACTGGATTCCCTTCTGTTTCATATACTTCTGCCCTGTCAGCTCCTGCTTCCAACAATAACGATTTCCATTTCTCAGCACATTTGTACATGTCCGGTTTG
>CAJMQA010000228.1 GCA_905215395.1 uncultured bacterium
CGCTCCCTCCTTCTCTCCGGAAGCACTTGAAATTTTAACGAAAAAGAAGAATATCCGGTTGTTACAACTCGACCAGATCGGTTATAAAAACAGTCGGGCCACCAAAGCCAAAACTGTTCTTGGAGGTCTTTTAATTCAGGATTTAGATACTCCACTACTAATTCAGGAAGAATTAAAAAACGTAACCAAACGGCAGCCGACAGAAACAGAAATGAAAGATTTGCTGTTTGCCTGGAAAGTGGTGAAACATACAAAATCAAATGGTATCGCCATTGCTAAAGATCTTTGTACGGCAGGGGTTGGCCCCGGACAGGTTAGCCGGATCTGGGCCTTGGAGAATGCCATCCGTCAGGGAGGGGATCGCATTGCCGGAAGTGTAATGGCTTCTGATGCGTTTTTCCCTTTTGCTGATTGTGTTGAAGCTGCACACAAAGCTGGCATTACTGCCATTATACAACCTGGAGGGTCTGTCAGGGATCAAGAGTCTGTCGAGGCTGCTGACAAATATAATATTGCGATGATTTTTACCGGAATGAGACATTTCAAACACTAATACAGATGGGATTATTTTCATTTTTAACACAAGATATAGCTGTTGACTTAGGTACAGCAAATACAATTATAATATGCAATGACAAAATGGTGGTCAACGAACCGTCTATTGTTGCCATTGACCGGAAGACTGAAAAGGTGATTGCTATCGGAGAAAGAGCCCGGCAGATGCAGGGAAAAACCCATGATAATATCAAAACAATCCGTCCGTTACGTGACGGAGTGATCGCAGATTTCAATGCTGCTGAACAAATGTTACGCGGAATGATCAAGATGGCAAGCGTAAACAGTAAGTTCTTCTCTCCTTCTTTACGTATTGTAGTCTGTATTCCTTCAGGAAGTACTGAGGTGGAAGTACGTGCTGTACGCGACTCTTCCGAACATGCAGGAGGACGGGATGTATATATGATCTATGAACCTATGGCTGCTGCTCTGGGTATCGGGATCGATGTAGAAGCTCCGGAAGGAAATATGATCGTGGACATAGGTGGTGGTACTACCGAGATTGCTGTTATTTCTTTGGGTGGTATAGTTAGCAACAAATCTATTCGTATTGCCGGTGACGATCTGACGGATGACATTCAGGAATACATGCGTCATCAGCACAACATCCGTATCGGAGAACGTACAGCTGAACAGATTAAAATACATGTAGGATCTGCCCTTTCGGAACTGGATGAACCTCCTGCAGATTTTATCGTACAGGGACCAAATCAAATGACTTCGCTACCGGTGGAAGTACCTGTATCTTATCAGGAAATTGCCCATTGTCTGGAAAAGTCTATTTCCAAAATAGAGATTGCCATTTTGGGTGCCCTGGAACAAACTCCTCCGGAATTGTATGCTGATATTGTAAACAAAGGTATTTATCTGGCTGGTGGTGGTGCATTGCTGAGAGGGTTGGACAAGCGTCTGACAGACAAACTGAATATTCCTTTCCACATTGCTGAAGATCCGTTGAGAGCCGTGGCAAGAGGTACGGGTATTGCGCTAAAAAATGTAGATAAATTCTCGTTCCTGATCAGATAAAGAACCGCAATATACTTGAACTGTGAAAGAAATTATAAAACTGATAGTAAAATATCATTTTACTATAATTTTTATATTACTGGAAATTATAGCCTTTTCTCTGATAGTTGTACACAATAACTATCAGAGAACTGTTTTTTCAGGCTATGCAGCTTCTTTTTTCGGAACTATCTCTTCGGTTGTAACCAGTGCAAATGACTATTTGTATCTGAAAACGATGAATGAAAAATTAGTTGCAGAGAATACTAACCTAAAAAATGAAATAGAACAATTAAAATTATATGCGCAGTATCATTCAGATGACACTTTAAGGGATTCTTTATTTTTTTCAGACCCGGCTTACACTTATCGGAGAGCTGAAATGATTAATTCCAGTTTTAATAGAACTAAAAACTACATCATGATAGACAAGGGGCGTGATGAAGGAGTCGGAAATGAAATGGCTGTCTGTTGTGTAGAAGGAGTGGTCGGAGTTATTCAAAACGTTAGTAAACATTATGCTAAAGTTTTACCGTTAATCAATACCAATCTAAGGGTATCTGCTAAACTGAAAAAAAATGGTTACTATGGTTCTCTGCAATGGGACGGTAATGATTACCGGTTTTCATATCTGAACGATATTCCTTTTCACGTGAGTGTGGAACAAGGAGATACGATTGTAACGTCCGGTTTTTCTTCCATCTTTCCGGAAGGTGAACTAATTGGGTATGTAGAATCAGTAAACAAGGAAACCGCTAATTTTTTGACAATAAAAGTAAAATTAGCAACTGATTTCAAGAAGATAACAGATGTCTATGTGATCACCGATAACAGAAAAGAAGAAAAAAAGGAATTGGAGGGTAAGAACGATGAGTAATATCAAATTTGTCATACACTTATTGGTGTTGCTGGTTATTCAGCTGACGATACTGGACAATGTACAGCTTCACTCCTATGTATATATAAATATATATATTCTGGCTGTATATATTCTGCCCTACCGTTTAAAAAATGCAACCATATTGCTGTTCGGTTTTTTTCTGGGCTTATTTATAGACCTGGGAAATCATACCATGGGAACACACACTGCCGCCACTACACTGATTGCTTATATCCGACCCCGTCTACTGATGCTGACCTCTAACCGGGAACAGATCGACGATGTCCAGGGAAAACAAAAAATCAGTGATTTTGGCTGGTTTTTCAAATATATATTCATTTCAACAACTATTTTTAATGTCGTTCTGATTTTATGCGAGACTTTTAGCTTTCATAATTTTCTGATTAGTCTACTGCGCATCGTATGCAGTACATTAGCTTCCACATTTTTCATTTTACTGTATTATTTTATAGCTTTGAAGAAAAAACAGAATCAATAAATCTGATTCAGGGACATGAATAAATACTCGCATCGGAAAACAATCATTTCGGCAATCATCATCGCAGTGTGCTGTATCTACATCATCCGGCTGTTCTATATGCAGGTGCTGGACGATTCCTTCCAGATGAAAGCGATGATGAACTCACAGCGGATAGTAACGCAATATCCGGCGCGGGGACTTATATTCGACCGGAATCATAAATTGGTGGTAGAAAATCAGCCAGCTTACGACCTGATGATTATTCCACGGCAAGTTAAACATTTCGATACAACTGAATTGATCTCCATTTTGGGGATAGAAAAAGAAACTCTGGTGAAAAGTCTGGCCAAATGTTACCGTTATTCACCTTTTAAAGCTTCCATTCTGATTTCTCAGATTACGGCCAATAAATATGCTGTATTACAGGAAAAGCTTTATAAGTATCCGGGATTTTTCATGCAGACCCGTACCCTTCGTAAATACAATGTCTCCCACTCTGCCGACGTATTCGGTTACATAGGAGAAGCCAGCCAGAGCCTGATCGACAGAGACAGTAGCTATGCTCCCGGAGACTATGTCGGAGTTAACGGTTTGGAAAAAACTTACGAAAACCTGCTGAAAGGTAGCAAAGGTGAAAAAATTCTACTGGTAGACAATTATAATAGAATCAAGGGTTCCTACAGGAACGGGGAATATGATAAACCGGCAGTGGTAGGCAATAATCTTGAAATCACCCTGGATATAGATTTACAAGAATATGCCTATCAGCTGATGCGGAATAAAAGAGGAGGAATCGTTGCAATAGAACCCTCTACGGGAGAAATATTACTAAAAGTATCCAGTCCTGGTTATGATCCTCAGCTGATGATTGGGCTGGAAAGAGGGAAAAATTACCGGAAACTGGAAACAGATCCCAATTTACCTCTGTTCGACCGGACAGTGACATCCTACCCTCCCGGTTCAACTTTCAAAACTTTACAGGCCTTATACGGACTGAAA
Source organism: uncultured bacterium (assembly GCA_905215395.1). GTDB lineage: Bacteria > Bacteroidota > Bacteroidia > Bacteroidales > Marinifilaceae > Odoribacter. The sequence continues at coordinate 3,921 of CAJMQA010000228.1, forward strand.
GAAGGAGTAATCACTCCCGAAACCAGATTTGAATGCTTCGGAAAGTCAAAAACTGCAGTCGGAAGCGGATTAAGGATGGGATGTCACAATCATATTTCCCCTCTGGATTTGCGTCAGGCTATACAACACTCCTGTAATCCTTATTTTGTGAATGTATGGAGAAGAATATTGGAAAATCACAAATACAAAAATGTCCGCGATGCCTATATAAGTTGGAATGAGTTTATGCATTCTTTCGGATTAGGGACTGCCATATGTCCCGATTTTTCGAATGAGACCAGTGGCTCCATCCCGTCACCGGAAATGTACGACCGTAAATTTAAAACCAGAGACTGGCGCTGGAGCTACATTATGTCACTTTCTATTGGTCAGGGAGAAGTGCAGCTTAGTCCGTTACAAATTGCCAATATGGCTGCCACGATAGCCAACCGTGGATATTACATTACTCCTCATATTGTCAGACCCGTCAATGGACAGGTAAACAAAATTGAGAAGCATATAATAGATGCAGACCGTAAATATTTCGACATTATTATAGATGGAATGGCTCTGGCTGCCGCTTCCGGTACTGCCCGCGGAGCCAGTATCGACTCGGTGGCCATCTGCGGAAAAACCGGGACAGCCCAGAATCCGCATGGTGATGACCACTCTATCTTTATGGTATTTGCCCCCAAGGATAATCCCAAAATAGCTATGGCTGTTTACATTGAAAATGGAGGCTTCGGAGCACACTACGCCGTACCTATTGCCGGTCTGTTGCTTGAGAAATACCTGAAGGGAAGTATTCCGCAAAGTAAGAAGGCTTTGGAACAACGGATGATGGAAGGTAACTTGCTGACCTCCGACCTTGGAAAAAAAGACGAAAACGAGGCCGATTAATATCCTGAATTATGAACAGACAATCTGAATTACTAAAAAATATAGACTGGTTATCCATATTCATGTATACCGTACTCGTCCTTATGGGCTGGTTAAATATCTATGCCGCAGTATACGATGACAGTCATAGTAGTATTCTCGACATATCTCAGAAATATGGTAAACAATTGATCTGGATCGGTGCCGCTTTTGTCCTAGGTTTCTTTATTATGCTCACAGACAGTAAATTTTTTACTGCTTTTTCTCTGGTGATTTATGGTCTGACCGTGAGTTTATTGGTAGCAGTACTTGTGTTGGGGGTAGAATCACATGGTGCTCGCTCCTGGTTTGAATTCGGAGGAATACGGATACAGCCTGCCGAATTTGGTAAATTTGCTACCTGCCTGGCTATCGCCAATATCATGAGCCGACATGGCTTTAAAGTTATGCGGCCCAGTAGTTTGCTATTGATTGGTACTGTTCTGGCCATTCCTGCCAGTCTTATCATCCTGCAGAATGACACCGGCTCGGCATTAGTTTACAGCTCTTTCATATTGGTATTGTACCGGGAAGGCCTGCATGGTTCTATTTTGCTGTTATGTATCATAGCTGTTGCTATTTTTATCTTTACTTTGATCTATCCCCCTATCGTTGTCCTATGTCTTATCATTACCGGAGCTTTATTTGCTTTTCTCTATTACCGGCAAAACAAGCAAGAATGGTATCGGATTATTTTGTTTCTGAGCACTTGTTTTCTGGTGTTCCTTTTTATAAACTGGTTACTGGAATTGGAACTTCCCAATGTAAAACTCTTGCTTTATTCCTATCTGCTGACAGGTATTATTGGTATCTTTTTCATTTATAAACGTAAAATGAGACATATTCTTCTGGTGTTATTGGCTTCCTGGATGTGTATCGGGGCTACTGTAGGCGTAAACTATGCCTTTGATAAACTGCAACCTCACCAGAAAGACCGTATCAATAA
>CAJMQA010000229.1 GCA_905215395.1 uncultured bacterium
GGTCTACCACTTTCATGAAACGTAATCCGGTTGCTCCAAAATCACTGATTTCTTTGATCCAGCCTTCCCAACGATAATCTACACCATCCAGATCTATGGAATAGATATCTTTGTAGTTGGATTGCAGGTCCAGAGAATTACTACCAGTATAATATAATTGGTGCTGAGTTGTTTCCCACCATTTGTCAGAAAAGAGCCCGAAAATGGTTTCTTTGGGGGATAATACTCCATTCACAAGGTCTTCGATATTAGTCTTCTCTTCCAATTTGAAGAAACCACAGTTAATGACTTCCAAAGCTTTCTCCTTGGCTTTTTCCCAGTTCCCCATGGTCCAGTAGACACGTGATAAAACAGCTTTTACAGCATATAGGTTCATGTGAATCGGACGATCCAGTATAAATCCCCCTGCATTTTCGTCTGTGCGGTCAAAATATTCGCCGTGGGCTTCAAACAAACGTTCAGCTTCGGTCAGGTCTGCCAATATTTTTTTGTAGCTCTCACTGCTTTTTTCAAAAGGACTGACTTCGAATGAATATTTTGTATAGTAGGGAATACCTTCAGCATTGGGGTTCTGGATAATATCGTCAGTGAAAAGCCTCAGGATTTCGAAATGCATGAAAGCACGCAAGCCCAGGGCTTCCGCTTTATAGATATTGTACAGCTTCATGCTGTTTTCGTCCTTTAAGGCCAGATTGACCAGGATATTGTTTACATTGGCAATGTTTTTATACATGTAGATCCAAATGTTGTCGATAATAGGACGAACTTCCGAGTGTTTGTAGTTGTATTGGCTGAGTTTGTGACTCGGATCCTGATCCCAGCTTGCGATCAGATACTGGGCGGCAACGTCATTGACGTAAAAAGACAGGTTTTGACCGTATAGGTCTGTGCGGCCCAGAAATGAATAAACTCCATAGAGGGCGTCTTCAAAACCCTCAGAATTTTTGAATAACTCATCATTTACTACTTCCCCTTCAGGTTTCACGTTCAGGAAATCATCACAGGAATAATGAAGCAGCAGAGATAGTATTAATATATAACGAATGATTTTCATAGTGTTGATCGGTTAAAAAGTTGGACTAACTGAGAATGAGAATCCACGGCTGAAAGGATATGAAGTTCCTCTTTCCAGCCGGATGGTAGAGAACCGGAACGGATCGTTGGCGCCTACACTTAACCTCAGGCGTTTGAAACCGATTTTTCTGAGGGCTTCCGGTTTGAACTCATAAGCAAGTTCAATTCTCTTGATTTCCAGTGTGTTGTCTTTTTCAATAAAACGGCTGGTATGGATTGAGGTACGGGAGTCTGCATTTGCAATGTCGAGGTATGGAGGAATGTCGTTGATGTTTTTCCAGCGTTCTTCGAAAGCCCGTTTGTCTACGTTGTGTTTCGGGTTGACATTTTCTACATTAATGGCACGGGTGGTATTGTAAAGTTCACCACCGAAACGGTATTTGATGCTGAAATTGAGGGACCAGTTTTTCCAGCTGAGATAGGGGAAAATTGCTCCTTCTAAATCAGGTTCTTCATCTCCCAATACTACTTTGTCGTTTGCATCGTACTCCAGAGTATAGGTTCCGTTTTTCTTAATGAAAACCTCTTCTCCTGTTGCGGGGTTGATACCGGCAGAACGTACGGCGTAAATGGCTGATGTAGATTGCCCTTCCCGGTAAAGGATTTTTGGAGAGGTGGATGCTGTTGAATTGCTCTCTTCGTTCATCTTTTGCAAGCTATTACTGATAGCCAGGATTTTATTCTCGTTATGCGAACCATTGACCTTTACGCTGAAACGCCAGTTTTTCTTTGAAATAATCAGTGCAGTTACATCGAATTCAAAGCCGGTGTTACGCATACGTCCCAAATTGTTTTTTACAGTTGTTTCTCCTACGGAAGGGGGGATAGTCATATCGATTAACATGTCTTCAGTAGTTTTAACGTAGTAGTCAAAAGTTGCACTGAAACGATTATTGAACAGATCCACAGATAACCCCAGGTTATGCATATTGGTCGATTGCCAGGTCAGATCCTTGTTTCCCATGGTTTTGGGAATTGCTCCGATGCCATGCAGGTAGTAATTATCACTACTGTAAAGATAGGTCGTAATGGCCTGATAAGGGGAGAAAGAGATATTCCCTGTTACTCCATAAGAGTAGCGTAAACGCAAGGTATTCAACCATTCATAGTGCAGAAATCTTTCGTTATGAAGATTCCAGCCTGCTCCTGCTGACCAGAAAGGAGCATAGCGGTTGTCAGAACCGAATTTGGAGGAACCTGACCGCCGGATAGAACCATCGACAAAATATTTGTTGTTGACGATAAAGTTCAGGTTACCGAAAATACCGAGCCGGGTACTCAGTTCCTCGCTTCCTTCAGGGTGACCGTTTATATAACTTGCTCCAAACCAGGGAGAGTGAAGATTGGGTTTAAAATAACCAATGGCAGTATATTCATCTTTGATTTTCTTTTCTTTGTAAATATCTGTTCCGGCATGTAAACTCAATAAATTGTTTTCTCCGAAATTGATGATGTAGTTGGCGATGAAATTTCCGGAATAGTCCATCCCTTTTTCATGATTTGTGGTCATTGTACCTTTCTTGACAATGTCCGTAACATCTTTAAAGGCATTGGATTGCGGTGACTTATAGTCTTCAATTTTTTCTCCGGTTGTTGTTAGCGAACCAGTCGCAGTGACATATAAATTTTTCACAATATCCCAGCGTAGACTCAGACTGTTGAGGAAGGAATAAGATTCTGTTTCATAAAAGTTTCCGCATTCAGCTTCATAGAGGGGGTTGGGGATATCGTATGATAAAGTTTTGATCAATTTTCCATATTCGTCACGGGGTGTGTCGTATGGATTGACAATCACATAGTCGGAAAACGTTCCGTAAGGACTGTTCTTTGATCTGACATTGCTGTACTGGGATTGTAAGGATACGGTCAGTTTATTATCCACATGGTAGGAGAGGAAAACAGAAATTCCGTAGGTATTACGGTAGTCATCCTTCATAACACCGTGTATGTTTTTGATATTGGCATTGAGCCGGTAAGTCATACCGTTGCCTCTTCCGCTGATCCCGACAGAGTTATTTATGGAAAAGCCGGAACGTAATGGTTTGGCTAACCAGTTGGTATTCGCTCCTTTGGAAATGGCAATTTTTTTCCGGTTGTATTCTTCATAACCATCCTTGGTTTCAAAGTTATACAAGCCGGCCAAACGTTCGAATTCAAGTTTATCGGCTGCCTCCAGGTAATCGTAAGTTCTCAGGTCCGGAACATCCAGCGAACCGTCGAGATTGTAGCTGACACGGATTTTGTCATTCAGGATTTTTTTCCGCTCGATAATGATCACCCCATTGGCTGCTTTTTCACCGTACAGGGCAGTGGCTGATGCATCTTTTAATACGTCTACACGTTCGATATCATTGATGTCAATATCATACAGGTCACGTAAGGAAATTTCCACACCGTCCAGAATGATGATGGGTTGGTTTGCGCTCTCGTCGGCATCTGTTGCCAGTGATGAGGTTCCACGGATCACGATTTCAGGCAGACGGTTCGGGTCGGATCCGAATTCGTTGTTTTCAAGTAATTTCAAACCCGGAGTCATCATGGCAATTGCACTGATCAGGTTGGTATTGGAAACAGCCTTGATGTCTTCGATCTCCAGGGTTTTTACAGATCCGGTAAAACTATTTTTATTTTTAGTGAAGAAACCGGTCACTACAACATCGTCCAATGTGGTTTGTTCTTCCTGCATAACGACTTTATAGACCGTTTTGCTTTTATTGATTTTCAGTTCATAGTTTTTCATACCGATGAACGAAAGAATCAGGACTGTATTTTCCGGATTTGTAATTTCGATAGTAAATTTACCGTCCGCATCTGTTGCAACGCCAATGCTGGTACCTTTGATGACTACCGACACCCCTGGTAGGGCATTTCCGCTTTCATCCGTGACTGTTCCTTGGATTTTCAAGGCATTGGAAACCTGTTGTGTTTGTAACTGTGTGGTCTGAGGAGTAATGATGATGACGCCCCGTTCTACCTGAAATCCCAGATTTTCTTTGCTCAGAATATCTTTCAAAACCCGGTCCATTTCTGCGTTTTCAGCTTTTACGGTGATGTTGTTCATATTTTTCAGTTCATTGTGATTGAAGAAAAATTTGAATCCTGTTTGCCTGCGGATTTCCTTAATCACGTCGATCATGCTTACTTCTTTCATGTCAAGATTGATTTTGACATTCTGTGAATAAGTTGTTGCCGACACCTGAAGGAGCAGGCATAACATGAAAATTGAGGTGAGTTTCATAACTAAAAGAATCTTTCTGAGGCAGATATCCCAGTATGGAGTGCCTCCATTACATTTTTTTTTCATACATTTGTAATGTTTAAGTTGGACATTAGCGTTTGCTTAACATGTTATCTAACCGGGAGATGCTGGTACCATTTTCCGGTTATTTTTATTAATATTTATTGGTTGACTAATTTTTGTTTAATGTCGCATCATAACTGTAATGGTGCGTCCCTTAATTGAAAACTGGACTTTCGTGGACAGTTCGATGATTCCCAGAATGACGTCGCATTTTTCATATTTTTCAAGATCTCCGGTGAAAACCAGATCTTTAGCTTCCTGACTCTGGTAAAAGACTTCTACATCGTACCATCGGGAAATACGTTTCATGATGTCTTCCAGACGCTGTGCCTCAAGTATAAACAGCCCGTTCCGCCAACTGCAATATATATCTGTGTTTACTTTTTGTACCTGAATGCTTTGATCGTTTCTGTTGTAGGTAATTTGTTCTCCGGGTCTGATGATTTGTTCCGAACTGCTTTTAGGGTCGGTAAATGAAACTGAACCTGTTACCAGAGTTGTCTGAATGATGTCGTCATTGGAATAAGCGCTGACATTGAAAGTTGTTCCCAATACTTTGATTTTTCCGGCCTGGGTTTCTACCACAAAGGGGGCCTTTTCATTCCGGGCAACTTCAAAATAAGCTTCCCCGATAAGCTGTACTTTCCGGATATCCTGGGGAAATTCTACCGGGAATATAAGCTTGCTGTCTGCATTCAGACTAATTTTGGTTCCATCGGACAGAGTTACCTGGTATTCGCCTCCCCGGGGAGTGATAATGGTATTCCGGGCAACTGCCTGATCGTTGCTTTCTCCCTGACTGTTGTATTGCAAACCGTTTTCCTGATGGTTGATAATGACATTGTTTTCCCGGGCAACGGTATCTGAATGGTTTTCCTGAGATAGTAATATCTCTTTGCCATTTCCCAGCACCAGAACAGCTTTTGCTCCTCCTGGAAGGAGTGATTCCTGTGCCAATACCAGACTTTCATTACTTTTATTTTTAGTAATGTAAGTATAAGCTGCCCATGAGCCTAAGAGTGGCAATGCTATGACCGCAGCGTACTTCAATATTTTCCGGATAGTGAAATTATGACCTGATTTCCGGGTATGTTTTATAAATTCTTCCCAGGCTCCGTCCCGGTCAACAACCCGCTCTTCATTCCCCGAATAGTAACGGTTGAAATAGGATTTTGCCTTTTCGAAATATTCCCGGTTCTTTTCGTCTTCTGAATACCAGCTTTGGAAAAGCTTTTCTTCTTCTTCCGTGCACTGCCCCAGAATCTTTCTGACGATCAGTCCCCATTCTATGTAATTGTTATTTTGCATGGTTTGACAAAATAAAGGTTCGTTTTTTTAGTGAAATCGGTGGAATCAGTGAAACTGGTGAAATCGGTTCTG
>CAJMQA010000230.1 GCA_905215395.1 uncultured bacterium
AATGCGATACACCCGGCATGAGTGGTTCAAGACCACCCAGGAAATGATAGATTTATTTCCGGATCTCCCGGAAGCAATCGAAAATACACAGGAAGTAACCGATAAGATTGAAGAATACCAGTTGGATTCAGACCCCCTGATGCCGGTCTTCCCCATTCCTCCAAAACTCGGAACGGAAGAAGAGTACCGTCAAAAATATACGGATCAGGATCTGTTCAATGAATTTACCCGGGATGAAAAAGGGAATGTCGTCATCAGTGAAGAAGAAGGCCAGAAGAAAATCAAGAAACTGGGAGGATATGACCGGCTTTACCGTATCAAACTAGAAGCGGATTATCTGAGAGAGCTAGCCATGAAGGGAGCTGTCAAACGTTACGGAGAAAATATTCCTCCGGACATTATGGAGCGTCTGAACTTTGAGTTACACATCATGAAAACCATGGGTTTCCCCGGTTACTTCCTGATTGTGCAGGACTTCATTCAGGCAGCCCGTGATATGGGGGTAATTGTAGGGCCAGGACGTGGTTCTGCCGCCGGAAGTGCTGTCGCCTACTGCCTGGGGATTACGAATATCGACCCGGTAAAATACGATTTGCTGTTCGAGCGTTTTCTGAATCCCGACCGTATTTCCCTGCCCGATATCGATGTTGACTTCGATGATGACGGTCGCCAGCGCGTACTGGAATGGGTGACCCAGAAATACGGAGCCGATAAGGTTTCACATATTGTTACCTTTGGTAGTATGGCAGCCAAAATGGCTATCAAAGATGTGGCCCGGGTACTGAAACTCGAACTGTCAGAAGCCAACCGTCTGGCCAAAATGGTTCCGGAGGCCCCCAAAATGACTTTAAAAAAGGCCTATAAAGAAAATCCGGATCTGGAAAAAGAAAAGCATTCCCCGAATCCGTTAATCTCCAAAACGATCCAATTTGCAGAAACCCTGGAGGGTTCTATCCGGCAGACGGGGGTACACGCCTGTGGTATCCTGATCAGCCGGGATCCCCTGACAGACCATATTCCCATCATGCCGACCGAAGGGGAAAGCCTGATGACCACACAATATGACGGTCACTTCGTGGAACCGATCGGCCTGATCAAAATGGACTTCCTGGGACTGCGTACCTTATCTATTATTAAAACCTGTCTGGAAAACATCAAAAAATCCAGACATGAAGTCCTGGATGAAAATCAGATTCCACTGGATGACGAAGAGACTTTTAAACTCTTTTCCCGGGGAGATACCACCGGCCTGTTCCAGTTCGAGTCGCCCGGAATGAAAAAACACCTCCGGGCTCTTCAGCCTAACCGTTTTGAGGACCTGGTAGCCATGAACGCCTTGTTCTGCCCGGGACCTATGGAGTACATCCCGTCTTTTATCCGGCGGAAACACGGAGAAGAGCCGATTGAATACGACCATCCGATGATGGAACCTTTCCTGAAAGATACCTACGGCATCACAGTATACCAGGAACAGGTGATGTTACAGTCACGGGCTTTGGGAAATTTCACCCGGGGGATGTCCGATACCCTGCGTAAAGCGATGGGTAAAAAGCAGCTGGAAACGATGGCCAAACTAAAGGGCGAATTTATCGAAGGCTGCAAGAACAATCCGGAATTTGTCAAAGGAGCCAAAGAAAAAGGAAAATCTGTCGAAGACCTGGTCAATAAAATCTGGGGAGACTGGGAAGCTTTCGCCTCCTACGCTTTCAACAAATCACATTCGGTTTGTTATGCCTACATTGCTTATCAGACCGGTTTCCTGAAAGCCCACTACCCGGCAGAATTCATGGCAGCCAACTTGAGTAACAATCTCTCGGATATTACGAAGGTTACGGTATTTATGGATGAATGCAAGCGAATGGGTCTCAGTGTACTGGCTCCGGATGTCAATGAATCCTATAACGACTTTATGGTAAATTCCCACGGTCAGATCCGTTTTGGGATGGCAGCCATCAAGGGAGTAGGCGAAGCTGCTGTTGAAAAAATCATTGAAGAACGGGAGAAAAACGGTCCTTATAAAGATGTATACGATTTCTTCGAACGCATCGATTATAAATCTGTCAATAAAAAGACCCTGGAAAATCTGATTACAGCAGGAGGACTGGATAGTTTCGGATATCACCGGGCCCAATATCTGAAACCGATTGATGCCACAACAACGGTACTGGATACCCTGGTAAACTACGGTCAGAAAAACCAGCAGGATTCTATGAATCTTCAGGCAACCCTTTTCGGTGACCTGGAAGGCTTTGAAGTTTCCAAACCGAATATTCCGGATTGTGAACCCTGGCACGATTACATAAAATCAAAAAAAGAAAAAGAACTGATCGGTATCTACCTCACATCGCATCCCCTGGATCCGTACAAACTCGAAATGCAACTGCTCTGTACCCCGGTAGAAGAACTGAATACAAACCTGGAGGCTTTTAAAGGGAAAGAGCTTACAATTGCCGGCATTATTACCAGTAAACGGGAGGGAAAAACCAAAACCGGAAAGGACTTTGGTATCCTGACAATAGAAGACTTCAGCGGTACCTACGAACTGGCTTTTTTTGGCAAAGACTATACAGACTTCCGTCAGTATTTTATCGATGAAACGGCTATTTATGTCAAGGGGAAAGTGCAACCCAAATGGGGAAAGGAGGGAAATGACCTAGCCTTTACCATTCAAAAAGTAGATTTACTGAATGATCTGACAGACAATGCAATCCGTTCAATTACTTTACAGGTAGATGTTGAAAAGCTGACATTGGATACGGTCAACGAAATACACAACCTCTTTACCACGGATGTCAGTAGCGAAGCTTATAAAGAAGCCCTGCAGAAAAAGGCGCAGAAAAACGGGAATCCGGAAGAAATAGAAGAACCGGAAGAAAAGCAAAATGACATTCCGCTGAATTTCATGCTGTTCGACCGGCAAGGGAATAATGTAAAAATGTTTTCCCGCACTTGTAAAATAAAACGCTCACGCGAACTGTACGAATATTTTGAAAATCACGAATCTATACGAATGAAAATCAATTAGATAAAAAAATTTAACGTTCTATTATCAATTGAATTCTTCGTATACTATAAAAATGTTGTAACTTAGCGGAGCAAAAAAGTAAATACCAACTTTTAAAAGAAAATACTATGGCTATTGCAGTTAATGATTCTAATTTTGAAGAGGTTGTGCTGAAATCAGAACAGCCTGTTCTGGTTGATTTCTGGGCAGAATGGTGTGGACCATGTAAAATGATGCTCCCGATCGTAGAAGAAATCTCTAAAGAGTTTGAAGGTAAACTTACTGTTGCTAAGGTTGACGTAGATAGCAGCCCGGGTACAGCAGCAAAATTCGGCATCCGCAACATTCCGACCATTCTCTTCTTCAAAGGTGGTTCAGTGGTTGACAAACAAGTAGGTGCCGTACCTAAAGCTTCTTTGGTTGAGAAAGTCAACAAACTTCTTTAAATAATAAAAATTGAGAATTGAAAACCACTTTGATTCTCAATTTTTTTTAGACTTCTATCAGTTATACCTCAATTATGCTTCTGCAAGACCTTGTTCAGCTCGAACAATTCGACAATCTGGAATTTATTGCTTCCCAGATTGTGGCCGGCTTTATCACAGGTCTGCACAGAAGTCCGTATCATGGTTTTTCAGTAGAATTTGCAGAACACCGCGTATACAATACCGGTGAATCGACCAAACATGTTGACTGGAAACTCTATGCCCGTACCGAAAAATTATTTGTCAAACAATACGAGGAAGAGACCAATTTACGTTCATACATTGTCCTGGATACTTCTTCCTCCATGCTTTTTCCGTATCATGCAGCAAAAAACAGTAAACTCACCTTTTCCATCTATTGTGCAGCTGCTCTGATCCACATGTTCCGCAAGCAAAGAGATGCTTCAGGCCTTTGTTTGTTCTCCGACAAAATCGAGACTCTGACCGATGCCCGGTTGAATATTACCCATATTCAGCTCATGTATTCCTATTTACAGGAACTCCTGAAGGACAATGCAGTGCCTTTGAATAAACCCACCACAACAGCTGCCGTCCTGCATCAACTGGCCGATACCATTCACAAACGCTCTCTGATTGTCATCTTCACAGATATGTTTTCCAATGGAAATGCCGAAGAGTTGTTTGCTGCCCTGCAACATCTCCGCTACAACAAACATGAACTCATACTTTTCCATGTCAAAGACCGGAAAATGGAGGAAAACTTTGAATTTCCCAATCGCCCCCATATCTTTATCGATATGGAAAGCGGTCAGGAAATAAAGTTCTCCCCGAACGAAATCCGCGAAACTTATAAACAGAAAATGACGGAATTCTACCAAGAACTCAGATTTCGCTGCGGACAGTTGCAAATCGAATTCGTAGAAGCCGATATTAATGAAGGTTTTAAAGAGGTCCTCCTTCCCTACCTCATCAAACGGAGTAAACTATACTAAAAAGCTTATTTCCAGCCAAAGGGATGTTTAGTCAAGCCTAAGGCTGCCAGAGGATGGTAATCCCCTTTCAAGCCGACCGGACTTGCATTCCGGATGGCATGTACAATCTCTATACAGGCACGTGCCTCAGAAATACGGAATCCTTCTCCGTGCAGAATCTTCCGGTAACTTTCGGTATGCAGTTCTGTAAAGCCCTCGCTAAACTCGAATTCTTCTCCTTCGATGGCAATCGAGCGATAAGTCTTTTTCTCCCCTTGAACAGCATTTTCCGGTAAGTTTTCAGCATTGATACTCAAGAAATAACGGACTCTAGCTTTCTTCAATTCCAGAAAACCAGCCACCCGGTCGTGTGTCATCACATGTACAATGTTCCTCTGCACAGGACCGAATATCCAGACCAGCATATCATAAAAATGAACCCCGATATTGGTAGCCACCCCTCCGCTTTTCCGGACATCTCCTTTCCAGCTGGTATAGTACCAATTTCCCCGCGAAGTAATATAAGTCAGATCCACATCATAGATCTTATCCTCCGGTCCCTCCTCAATTTTTTTCTTCAATCCGATGATAGACTCATGCAACCTCAATTGCAGGATATTATAAGCTTTTTGTCCGGTTTCCTTCTCTACTCCCTCCAAAGCATCCAGATTCCACGGATTAAGTACCAGAGGCTTTTCGCAGATCACATCCGCTCCCAGCCGCAAACCATAACGGATGTGGGCATCGTGAAGATAATTCGGCGTACAGACCGAAACCATACCGACTTGTGCTTCTGTTCCCTTCAATTTGGAACAATGCCGGTCGAACAGTTCCATTTCTGTGAAAAAGGAAGCTTCCGGGAAAAAGCTGTCCATAATACCGACACTATCAAACTTATCATACGCAGCAACAAGCCGGTTGCCCGTATCCCGAATGGCACGCAGATGCCTTGGGGCAATATAACCAGCTGCCCCGATCAAAGCAAAATTTTTCATATCCATTTTTTTATCCTATTTATTCAGGAAAGTATATTCATTCAATTTTCCAGCCGGACGGCTGTAAAGAAATTCCTCTAATGCATTTGCATATTCTCTATTGTGACAATCGCTTCCGATAAAACTTACCAACCCGGTTTTCAGTAGCTTCCAGGCAAGTTTTTCGGCTTCCCATCCGTAATAACCTGCCAGGGATAATAAATTCAACTGTAATAAGCAGCCGAGGCGTCTGAATTCCAGACACTTTTCAATAAAATCATCTTTATAATACAGATAACAATCCATATGAGGGATTTAAACTTCATGGGGAT
>CAJMQA010000231.1 GCA_905215395.1 uncultured bacterium
CACACCAAAAAAAACGGTTATGCCAGCTGGTACCCGGGCAAAGCCAACACACCTAAAATAAACATACTGGAAGGATACAGCTTCCCTTCACTTGTTAAAGCTTCCAAAGCCAGCACATATCTGTATACGAAAGCCAATTTCAATACCTCTCCGGATGTATATGCCACAACCGACGACTGGAAAACAGAAGAACGCCTGTCCGATATCAACCCGCAAATGAAGGAATACAACTGGGGGACAGCAGAACTGGTAACCTGGACCTCCCTGGAAGGAGAAAAAAGGGAAGGTATTCTCTACAAACCGGAAGATTTCGACCCCACAAAAAAATATCCGATGCTTCTTTATTTCTATGAAAAGAAATCAGACGGACTCTACAATTATATTGCACCCGCTCCCAGCCGTTCTGCCATCAATTATGCCTTTTACTGCAGCCGGGGATATCTGGTGTTTGTTCCGGATATCCGTTATATTGCTGGAATCCCGGGCGAATGTGCCTATAACTCCATCATCCCCGGAGTGGAAAGCCTCTGTCAGAATCCCTGGGTTGACCGGGATAATATCGGAATACAAGGACAAAGCTGGGGAGGCTATCAGGTAGCTTACCTGATTACCCGTACCCACATGTTCAAGGCAGCCAACGCCGGTGCTCCCGTAGCCAATATGACCAGTGCTTACGGAGGTATCCGCTGGGAAAGCGGAAAGAGTCGCCAATTCCAGTACGAACATACTCAAAGCCGCATCGGCCATAATTTATGGGAAAGCCCGGAACTCTATCTGGCTAACTCTCCATTGTTCAAAGCCGACCGGATCAACACTCCTCTATTGATTATGCATAATGACAACGATGGTGCCGTTCCCTGGTACCAAGGAATTGAATTGTTTATGGCTTTACGGCGTCTGGGCAAACCTGTCTGGATGTTACAATATAATCACGAAGAACATAACCTGTCACAAAGACGGAATCAAAAAGACCTCGCTATCCGACAACAACAGTTTTTCGACCATTTCCTGAAAGGAGCCCCCCAGCCTGCCTGGATGAAATACGGCATTCCCGCCATACGTAAAGGCGAATATTCCGGATTAGAACTGATAAGAGATTAAGTATCCCCAAACGCCAGGACTGTTTGAGTCCGGTGAAAAAGAAAATGTGAATGATTTTACCTCATAAATCTAAAGATCAGATAATACCAAACGTAACCCCAGGTAATAACAACGACAGCCAGATACGCTGTTATAAGGACAGGACACATCACAATAACGGGCATAGTGGGACCAGCCCCCTCCCCGCGCTATCTGAGGATTATTATCACAATCCCCACACCATTCCGCGACATTACCACTCATGTCATATATACCTAATTCATTCGGTTTCCGGGTTCCAACATCATGTGTACTTCCCCCGCTATTATTGCCATACCAGGCAACAATGCCCAAATCATCCGAACCGGCGTATTTATACCCATGGGTATTTTGTCCTCCGCGAGCAGCATATTCCCATTCCGTTTCAGTTGGCAAACGGAAATTTTTACCGAGCAGAACATTCAACCTATTGATAAAAATCTGACAATCTTCCCGATTCACCTGTTCAACAGGCCGTTGTCCCCCTTTAAAAAAAGAAGGGTTACTCCCCATGACAGCCTTCCATAAATTTTGAGTAACCTCTGTCCTGCCTATATAGTAAGAAGCTTGGGGTACATTTTTCCGATCTGTTATTGCCATATCTAAGGTTTCTTTCTCCACATACACCATCTCAAAACTCACATTCCCAACTTTAAATATTAAATTTTGCTGCATCTGAACGGAATCAGCCTTTTCTGTTTTTTGCTCAAAATTTGTTCCTTCTACAGTGAAAGCTGCAATCAAAGATTCCAGAAGGTCGTCAGCAAACAATTTTCCCGGAAACAAAAACAATCCGGCAGATAGCCAGGTGACAAATATCAACAATGCAACCGAAGCATTTTCCGGATTATTCTTTTTACAACTCATATAGATTCGTTTTAAATGTATTAATAAATTAGTACCCAATAATCTTCATTATACGGATTATATATAGTATTAAAACCATAAGATAATTTCAAAATTCAAATAAAAACAACAATTTAAACGATCGATTAATTTAGATGAATAGATAAAATGAAATAAAATATGACAAAAAATAAGTAATAAAATGATAGAAATAGAGTTACTTTTTAATATTTTTTATATTTTTGAAATGTTTTTAGCGTAGAAAAATAGCAAATTTAATCGATCGTTTCTATGGTCATTCTCCTTCTTCGTTTCAATAAAAAACTCAGATATTTTGTCATTTATAAAAAAAATACTACTTTTGCACCACAATTTTCCTAAGAGGTACAATAAGTGGATGGATATCCCACCTCGTGGTATAACATTAAAATAGAATAAAATGTACGCTATTGTAGAGATTGCCGGACAGCAATTTAAAGTTGAAAAAGATCGTAAAGTGTATGTTCACAGACTAGCAGCAGAAGAAGGTGCTCAGGTTGAGTTTGAAAATGTACTGTTTGTGGACAATGATGGTCAGGTGAAAATCGGTACGCCGAAAGTAGAAGGCGCTAAAGTTACCGCAAAAGTACTGGCACATGTAAAAGGTGATAAGGTCATCATCTTCAAAAAGAAAAGAAGAAAAACTTTCGAGAGAAAGAACGGACACCGTCAATATCTGACTCAAATTCAGATTGAATCTATCAACGCTTAATTTAATTTGTAACTTCTAAATTTTTATACGATATGGCACATAAGAAAGGGGTCGGAAGTTCTAAGAACGGCCGTGAATCAGAAAGCAAACGATTAGGAGTAAAAATCTGGGGTGGACAATTTGCCAAAGCCGGTAATATTCTGGTTCGTCAAAGAGGTACAGTGCACAATCCGGGTGAAAACGTAGGTATCGGCAAAGACCATACTTTATTCGCTCTGATCGATGGAACTGTTGTTTTCAAAAAGAAAAGAAACAACAAATCGTTCGTTTCAGTGGAAGCTGTTGCAGAATAAACTGAAAAATAATGAAATATCAGACTCCTGTATTCTGCATGAATACAGGAGTTTTTTTATAATTTTACACACGTTGAAAAAATACGATAATTCAAACCATTATGTTGAATCTGAAATTTATCCAGGAAAATAAAGAAACTGTCATAGAGCGACTGGCAGTAAAAAATTTCGACGCCCGGGAAGCCGTAGAAAAGATCATCGAACTCGACAACCGCCGTAAAGCTCTTCAGCAGGAAGCCGAAGCCAAACAAGCGCAAATGAATGTGATCGCCAAACAAATCGGTCAACTCATGCAGTCCGGTCAGAAGGAAGCTGCCGAAAAAGCCCGCCAGGAAACCATAGAGCTGAAAAATGCCATTGCAGAACTGAATAACCTCCGGAATGAAGTAGAGACCGAATTGAACAATGTTCTGCTTCGTCTGCCGAATATGCCGCATTCTTCTGTAGCTAAAGGAAAATCAGAAGCTGACAACGAGATTGTAAAAATCGTGGAAAATATCCCCCGGAAACACGAAGCTGATGTTCCGCACTGGGAATTAGCCAAAAAATATGATCTGATCGATTTCGAAACCGGAGTGAAAATTACAGGTGCCGGATTTCCGCTTTATAAAGGCTTAGGGGCACGCTTACAACGCGCTTTGATCAATTTTTTCCTGGATGAAAATATCAAAGCCGGCTACCAGGAAGTCCAACCTCCCCTCATGGTCAATTCAGATTCCGGATATGGTACAGGACAGCTACCGGATAAAGATGGACAGATGTACTACGTGAACGAAGATAATCTGTACCTGATTCCCACTGCAGAAGTCCCCGTTACCAATATTTACCGTGATATGATTCTGGAAGGCGAAAAGCTACCGGTAAAAAATACAGCCTATTCAGCTTGTTTCCGCCGCGAGGCAGGCTCTTACGGAAAAGATGTCCGTGGCCTGAACCGCTTGCATCAATTCGATAAAGTAGAAATCGTACAGATCACCCGTCCGGAAAATTCCTACGAAGCCCTGGAAGGCATGGTTAAACACGTGGAAGGATTATTGGTTAAACTACAACTTCCCTACCGGATTGTCCGTCTGTGTGGCGGTGATATCAGTTTCACCTCTGCCCTGACCTTTGATTTTGAAGTTTATTCCAAAGCCCAGGAAAAATGGCTGGAGGTAAGCTCCGTCTCCAATTTTGAAGAATTTCAGGCCAACCGTCTGAAACTGCGCTTCAAAGACAAAGGAGACAAAAAAACAACAACCTGCCATACCCTGAATGGCAGCGCCCTGGCACTCCCCCGGATTGTCGCTTCCCTGCTTGAAAACAATCAATGTGCAGAAGGTATCCGAATCCCGGAAGTACTTCAGGCATTTATGGGGACCGATATGATCAAATAAGGCCATAAAAGATAGGCCGGAATTTCCGGCTTATCACTTTTCTATTAACGGATCTCAGCTTTCAGTTCTATGAAAATACTTTTCTTTTTCTGTATTTTATTGCTCCCTCTATGTACTTTGAGCCAGCAAAGCGACTCTCAGCTGGCATATACTTATTATCAGAACAAAGAATACGATAAGGCTGCAGAACTGTTTCTGAAATTATACGAGCGTACACGCTCCTCCAATTTTCTGGATTATCACATCATTTGCCTGATCAACGGCAAAGAGTACGAAAAAGCAGAAAGTATACTGAAAAAGTACCTGAAAACAGATTCCGGTAATAAAGATTTTTTGATCAACCTGGGATATATTTATGAACAACAGGGGAAAAATAAAAAATCTGAAGAATACTATGACCAGGCCATTCAAAAACTGCTTCCACATTCCGGTGACATCATCAACCTGGCCTCCAAATTCAGAAATATCCGAGAATATGGCTGGGCCATTCAAACCTATCTAAAGGGAAGGGAGATATTGAAACAACCGGATGCTTTCATGAGTGAGCTTGGAGATAATTATATGATGGAGCGGGATTATCAAAGTATGATCAATCTGTTCGTCCGTGCTCTCGAACAACAACCGGGAAACATCAATTCCATTATTTCCAAACTAAATTTCGCCCGTTCGTACGACCTGATAAATAGCGTAGACCAGGTGATCGAAAATAAACTAGCTGAAATACAAAAACAAAAAGACTATCCTCCTGTTTTTGATGAACTGATTATCTGGTATGCATCACAAAAGAAGAAATATAATCTGGCCTTGAAACATGCAATTTTACTAAATGCGAAAAGCACAGACAAACTATATACATTTCTGAATATAGCCAGAGACGCCTCAGCAACAGGTGATTACGATACTGCACTTCAAGCTTTTCAGAAGATCATAGAAAGAGGAAAAGAGAAAAATGATTTCTATATTCTAGCCAGAAAAGAGAGCCTGAATTGCGAATATAAAAAATTGTCTGTACAAAAAACAGCTGCTGCACAGTTCGGAAAACTGGCTGAACAATGCGAATCCTATTTGCAGGAATCCGGTTACAACAGTAACAACACAGAGGTCGCCATACTCCTGTCCGATATCTATGCCTACCATTTGCACCAGCCGGATACAGCCAACCGGATATTAGAAAGAAGCATAAATATGCGCCTCCTAACAGTCAGTACTCAAAACCTGTTAAAGTCTAAAAGGGCAGACCTCCTGACTTTTATGAATAATCCCTGGGAAGCCACTATTTTGTATACCCAGATCGAAAAGTCAAATCCTAATAACGATATAGGCTATGAAG
>CAJMQA010000232.1 GCA_905215395.1 uncultured bacterium
CCCGGGCACAAAAGTACAAAAAATCATATTGCAACCAAACATTTATACTATTTTTTCTTGAAAAATATTTTACAATTTGCACAACCAATTACTAATCAACAGAATAAAAGTCCTGCTTCGAATATCAGGGACAATGAAAAATTTCTTTAAAAGTTAAAACACGCCCCGTTTGCAACTTCTGTATTGCTTTTTAGGTATAAATAACAGGTTTAATTTATTAAAAACCGTGCCAAAATTAACACAAATATGACTATGCAAAATGATATATCCCTTTTAACGCACCCCATCAATTTCACACCAGAGGTTTTGCTCCGCCTGAATATGTCCCTGCTTTCGATCAGGAATTTCCCTGAAAACCTGAGGGAAGCACTCCGCATCATCGGGGAAAACAGTCATCACGACCGGATACAAATCGTTGAAATCAACAGCAATATGACCTATACGATCTGTAGTGAGTGGCATAGCCCGGTTCTGGAAGCTGTGCCTGAAAAATTGAAACACAATACCATCGTCTACCATCAACTCTGGGAACAACAGCTGAACGAACAAAACTACATTGCCATATATGACACTGCTCCGGACAATCATCCGGCCATACAGGAAATGATGGAAGCAGAATCCTGCCGGCAAATGTTACTGCTCCCACTTTTCGGGTCCGGCAGTCAGTTTGCTTTCCTCTCTTTTATGCAATGTCAGGAGACCCACACATGGGAAGAGGAAGAAATCCGCCTGCTCAGCGACCTGGCTTCCCTCATTGCCTTGCAAATCGACAACTACCGTTTGATAACCCACATGCAACGCCATCTCCGGAAAGTCCGGAAAGCATAGGAATCTCCCATAAAATAATCACTTATGTCCACCGATAACAGTAAATACCCCTCACTCCTCATTGTCTCCCACCTCAGTGATGCTGAAAAAATCACCGGGATTTTAGAGGAAGCCAATTTCCGGACACTCAAAGCCCGGAACCAGCAGGAAGCCATCCGTATTCTGTCTGCAAATCCTCCGGATATGATTATACTTGATATGGATCAGGCAGACAGTTCCATCATCCGGGAATTACAAACGGGCAAGGCTGAAATTCCTGTTCCTCTGTTGCTTATTACAACAATGAGTAGCGACACAGATATGCAGGAATATGTGTCCTCGGACCATATCGATTTTATGATCAAACCTCTCCGGGGACGGGAACTGGTATTACGGGTGCAGCATCAGCTATCCCTGCTTCATACCGAACGGATTATCCGCAAACAAAATGTCAGACTCCGGAAAACCATTGAATCCCGCGACAAGCTATATTCTGTTATTGCACACGATTTAAGGGCTCCCATCGGTACAATTAAAATGATCAATTCCTCTTTGGAAAACCAGAAAAATAAAATCAAGGACCCTGGTATCCTCAAATTATTTGGAATGATCAATGAGACCACTGAAGAGGCTTTTAACCTGTTAGAAAATCTGTTGCGCTGGAGCCGGAACCAGAATGGAAAAACAAAAGTCTACTCCACTAACTTCAATGTCAGCAATACAGTACGGCAGGTAATGTCCCTGTTCTCCACCAGTGCCAGTGCCAAAGGAATCACCCTGAACAATGATGTGGAAGGCACCCATGACATTCATGCAGACGAGGATATGATAAAGACAGTGCTGCGTAACCTGCTCTCCAATGCCATCAAATTCACTTATGCCGGTGGTAAAGTAGATGTCAGCCTCAGTGAAACCAAGGACTCTGTAACAATATGTGTCAAAGATAACGGCAAAGGTATCCCTAAAAAAATCCAGGAACATTTACTGAAATCAGACGAATACATCACGACCTATGGGACACACAACGAAAAAGGCAGCGGTCTGGGCTTGCTCTTGTGCGATGACTTTATCCGTATGAACAAAGGAAAGTTCAGTTTCTTCTCCCAGGAAGGAGTGGGAAGCACTTTTTACTTTTCAGTCCCCAAGGCCCCTGTTCCCGTTCACACCCCCGCAGAAAGCCGTTGATACATTTTGAGAGCCCCCCAGGCATCGGTTGCCGCATAACGAATCTGAGCCTCTGTCAATTCGCGGGCTTCCCAGTTGGAAGTCTGCTGACGTTTGGACACCCTTACCCCAAAGATAATGGCCATCAGTTTCGAGAAAGACTTATCCTCGATACCAAATTTTTCAGCATAGGTCTGCATATCTATAAACGCTTCGGGACAGAATTTTTCCAGTTTTTGCAGATTCCGGATATCATCCCGGATTCCCACCCCGATCTTCATCACCTCAGGATTTCCGAGCAATTCCCTCAAAGCCGGCCTGAATCCGCACTTATTCAGACGGAACAGATAAACTTCATGTTCGGTGGCAAGCTGCAACAAACTCACTTTATACACTTCGCCTTTATGAAAAGCCGGACGTGTCTCCGTGTCAAATCCCAGCAAACGCTGCGTCTTCAGATACCTAACAATGAGTTCCACCTGTTCCGGATCTTCTACGACAATCACCCCGCCTTCAAAAACATAAGCAGGTAAATTCTCGATCTCTTTTTTTTCTATTTTCTTCCTCAATCCTGTCAACATCTCTCCCAACTTAATCTTCGTCCTCTTTTTGCTCATACACCACATAGTGTACAGCCCGGAGCACCCCGGCACAAGCCTTCCCCCAGTATAACTCAAAACTATTATTCAATTGCCACAAGGCCTCTCCGATCACTTCCGGAATACCACAACGGAAAGAAACAGTGAAATTTTTCAGGTCCTGATAGATATCGCAGGTTTTCTCTGCAATGGAATGTACCACCGGAGTCTCGCTATATTGCATATTGTCATCGAACACTTCCAGATACTCATCCTGCTCTCCCATCAGCCGGTGGATCTCCCCGAAAAGATAGTTGTAGTCATCTTCTGTCACAATATCTTCAGCCAATCCGTTTTCTCCGCTTTCACAAGCGGGTAACAAAGAGCCTTTGAGATAAATCAGAGGAATAAATTTTTGCAGGCGCTGAACAAAATCCCTGCGCTGCATCCGGGGAGCCGTTTCCACAAAATCACAGAATTCTTTCGCCACAGCCACAAACTCAATGACCTCTTTGCTATAACCTATATGTTGAAAATCTTCCATATTCTATATTTTATTTTGCAAAGGTAGTGGTATTTTCTTGTCGATGTCGGAGATTTCTCTGATTTTTTTACTTTTTACTTTTTACTTTCTGCTTTTTTATTCTATCTTTGCCCCGCCAAGAAAGGAAAGATGCAGGAGTGGCTGAACTGGCACGCCTGGAAAGCGTGTAATCCTCTAAAGGGATTCCGGGGTTCGAATCCCCGTCTTTCCGCAAAACAACAACCTTTAAATTAATGATTTAAAGGTTGTTATTGTTTCTGGAAATTCAATAATCAACATCCATACTTCAGAATACACTGCTTGATATAAGAAAGTTTATTCGTGAATCAGAAGTATCCGGAAGGATAAATATGTATTCCGCAATTGTTTTCACCGTATTCACAGTCACACCCAGCGCTTCTGCTACAGCCTGTACCGTCATCCCGGACATACTCATCTCCAACATCCTGCGTTGTTGCTCCGGCAAATCTGCCATCACCTCGTTCACCCTTCGGATCACCTCCTCTTCCACGGCCTGATAAAAAAAATCTTCTGTCACCTCTTCCTGTTTATCCTGCCAATGTTTCAGATGCTGCTCATCCACCTGTTTGTCCCGCAAGTATTTCAATGAATTGTTGTATACAGCCCGGAAAAAATACACCTTCAATGCCCTGATATCATCAAATACCGCCGTTGAATTCCATACAGCAATAAAACATTCCTGTACGATATCCTCCGACACCGTATGATCTGATGTTATACGCATAGAATAGTTACACAAGGCACCGTAATAATAGCGGTACAATTGTTTCCATGCCGCCAACCTTTTATGATTTACACCCTCCAGAAATGCCCTCTGATCCATTATATTTTATTCCTAACCACCAGGTTGCAAATAAACGAAAACAAATCGGAATAAAAAAGCCACTGTTCGAATTATATCAGCAGCATACCAATAACAAACCTTACCGGCAAACATACATGAATATCCTAGAACGGATATCCTATGGCCAGATTCAGTACAAGCCCGTTCCAGAAGCTTCCGCGGATATTGTAATAGCCGGATTTTCCAGTTGAATAGGGGGCATGCAAAGGAATACCCAGGTCTGCACGGATGACAATATAAGAGAAATCATACCGGAGTCCGAATCCTGTCCCGAGGGCAATCTCTTTCCAGAGCTCCTTGATTCTGAATTCCCCTCCGGGACGCTGCTCCTCTTTTTTCAGCAACCAGACATTACCGGCATCCACGAAAAGAGCTCCTTTAAAACGCTCATAAATCTCGAAACGGTACTCCACATTCCCTTCCAATTTTATATCACCGGTCTGATCAAGATAGGAGTATTTGGATTCCTTCGGATGATAACTCCCCGGACCAATGGAACGGATGTGAAAAGCCCGGATACTATTCGAACCGCCCGTATAGAACTGCTCACTGTAAGGCATCACTTTAGAATTCCCGTAAGCATAACCGATACCCCCCATCGCCCGCATAGCCAGCTGGTTTTTATTATTGATGGTTTTGTAACCAATCACCTCAGAAGTCAGCTTTAAAAACTGGGAATAACGATTGTTTAAAATCTGTTTTCCCTCCCCTTTATGATTGCCGGTCAAATATTGTATACCTGCAATGATATTACCAGCCTGAGTGATAGAGGTCTGCCAGAAAAGCCGGTTCGGATTCCGGTAAGTTGCAGCCCGGTCATACGTATAAGTATAGGACATGGAAGGTATAAACTGATTCCGGAAGCTCTGGGCCACTGCCGGATTCTTATTGACAACCGAATCAAAGGCATGAGAAGTCTGCAAAAGATAGGTATAGTTGAGTTTAAAAGGAACAATGGAATGATAATTCTGGAAGGAAGAGTTAAAATCATAAGTTGCACTTCCCCAGAAAGAAATCATCCGGAAATAGTTATGACGGTTCAACAAATCGGTACCTATCTGAAACTGGGTTTGCTCCCGGCGGTCCCGTTTGGTTTTCAAGAACTTCGGTACCAACAGGCGCGGTACCGACAAATTAAAGTTGAGCCCCAGCTCATACGAATTTATCAATCCGGAATTGCCCGTGGCATCTTTATTTCCCCCAACCTGCCACTCATAGGAACCGGTTAAACGTACCGAAAAATTTTCTGCCCGGCGGAACATATTCCGGTTGGTAATCCCCAGGGTCAGCCCGGGTCCCAACAGATTATTGGATTTTGAAGAGACATCCACTTCAACCTCCGTTTCTATCGGGAGAGCAAAATCGCCGTTGATTTTCATATCCAGCGATCTCTCTTTCGCTGTATCCGAGGCAGTAATCGTCATATTGGCAAACTTGAATACCCCCAACTGCACAAAGTCTGCCTGGGTCCGGCTCTGCCTGAAAGCAGAGTAGGTCTGTCCCGGACGCACTTTTACCGCTCTGGTCAAAACATTCGGTTTCAGAAGCACCGGAGGCTCGTATACTATTTTTACCCCGTCATTGTACAAGGTATCTTTTTGCCCGGTATCCCTGTCACTGGAAAGCACAACTTCGACATCCCTGACTTTGTAGGTATGAAAAGCATTTTGCGGTATCCCCTGTTGCAAACTGCTCCGGACATGAGCGATCTTAGCC
>CAJMQA010000233.1 GCA_905215395.1 uncultured bacterium
AACTGTTATATTCAGCTTTGGCGACATCCAAATTTGGAATAATTCCCAATTCCACCAATTTAGAATCCATAACATAATACAGAGCAAACAAATCAGCCCTTGCCTCTTCAATTGTCGAATAATAGTTTCTCAAAGCATCGGTGGTCACTCCGGGCAGCATTTTCCCGGAACCATGTCCCAGACATTCATGTAAATCGGTGTGTATGCTGCTTCCCAGAGAGCCGTATTCCCTGGCCAGGCGTATTTCTTCGTCCGAGGCGGCAAATTCGTCCAGGACACCGGAAGTTTTCGCTGCCATGTCATAGGCATAGGTGATGTTGTCCAGGGTTACTGATTTGCTTCCGTAGCGTTCCCTGATCCATTCGGCATTGGGAAGGTTGATACCAATCGGAGTGGCCGGATGGCAGTCACCGCCTAACATAGCCACCTGCATCACCCGGGCGGTGACTCCTTTCACCCGGTCTTTCTTAAACCGTTCATCCACTGGGGCATGCTGTTCAAACCACAGGGCATTTTCCGCCAATTTCCGGGTCCGTTCGCAGGCTTCGTGGTCCGTAATTTCCACAACCGACTCCCAACTAGCCTTACGGGCGAGCGGATCTCCGTATACTTCTATAAAACCGTTGATAAAATCTATATTGGCGGTCTCTTCCCTGAGCCATTCTATGGAGTATTGGTCAAACAGTTTCAAATCGCCCGTCCGGTAGTATTCTACCAGCAAGCGAATGACTTTTTCCTGTTGTTCATTACAGGCATAGGACAAAGCTTTTTCCAGCCATCCCACAATCCGCTCCAGTTCCTCACCGTATTTGCCTCCCACTTTCCACACGAGTTCCCGGAGCTGTCCGTTTTCTTTTATCAAGGTCGAATTCAAACCGACGGATAGCGGGCTTTCTTCCGGCTCTGCCGACATTTTGTAAAATTCCTCCGCTTCTTTCTGCGTCACCCTGCAATAGTAGTTGTTAGCAGAATTTACGATCAGATCCTTACCTTCATCCAGTACAACACGTTTAGCCATGTAAGCAGGATCAAACATTACCCTTTCCAATTCTGCGTATACTCCTGACTCCCCTATATCAGCCAATAAATGCTGGAAATAAGCCCTCGGGAATCCCGGTATGAATTTATCCATGGAATAGTGGTGATGTATACCGTTGGCAAAGAATACTTTTTTGGCATATACCAGAAACTCCTGGAAGTCAGTAGTATTCCGGTCACCCGAATATTCACGGATAATTTGTTCCAGCACTTTCCTGATCCTCAGGTTATAACGGTTGTTTTGATCCCAGAGAATATCCCGTCCGGCCAAAGCCGCCTGGCTCAGATAGTATATAAAAATCCTTTCCCGGGGCGTCAGGGCAGCAAATGCAGGCACCTGATAGCGTAATATCTTTATATCGTCGAACTGTTCAGTCTGCCACAGAAACTCTTTATTGTCATTCATCTCTTCATTATTTAAAATCCTACTGCTTTACATTTTCCTCATACCACCATTCCCCGTTTTTAAGCTCCAGTGCATCGTAAGAGGCATCAGGGCCATAAAACATGAAATAACCTTCGTATTTCTTATCTGTGGGAGCCAAATGGTCAAAAATGATACGTTTCCCCTTCCGGTCGTGTTTCAGCATCATGCTCCCGTCTTTGGCATATTCAAAAGTGAGGGAAGCACTCCGGCTTTTTCCCTTCCGCATCAGGGGATGATTGTAACTGATAGTCCCCTCAGGCCCGAACTGTGCCAACAATACAGCCTTGCGGTTGGAATTCCGGGTCTGTCCCCATCCGAATAAAGCTACATAATCCTGTTTCTGATGCCTGAAAGGAAGCAGATCATAAAATAACCAGTTTCCTTCCCGGTTTTCTGTTCCGGGTAAAGAGGTTACCCGATAGTCCTGTCCGTTTTTTAAACGGAAAAAATTATAAAAAGCTTGTCCTTCCTGTAAAGGAACCACCCAGGAGTACAATTCCATATCCCCATCCGCAGCCTTCTTATATCCCAGGTACTGTACAGGCGCCTCTGTCCGGTAGCTGCCAAACTCTGTCCGCTGCAGAAAGGCCAGTACAGTTTCAGCATATTGCAGCCGCAAGCTGTCTTCAGGCTCTGCCTTGATACGTTGCAGGTAAACGGCCACGCTATCGATTTGTCCGACAGCTGCCGGTAGGGAGCCGAACAATAAAAATACAATACAAATGCCTGTTAATCTCATGATTTATTAAAACGTTCTAATATTTCATCGGAAGCTTTAATTGCATTCCGGTACCACTGAAACAATATCCCATATTTTCTCTCTTCAGAGAGATGCCATCCGATCTCACTTTTCTTCAGCCTTTCAGTGACATTGTACATGATAATGGCCGCACATACACTGACATTAAGGCTTTCCGTAAATCCATACATGGGCACCTTTACAAACTCATCCGCCTGGGATATGACCCTGTCGGACAATCCGGTCAGCTCGGTTCCGAAAAAGAAAGCCATTTTTCCCTTTGCCAGGTCCAGATCGTCCACCAATACGTCCTTAGTATGCGGAGTGGTAGCGATAATACGGTACCCTTTTGCTTTCAAAAGATCAATAGCCGCCTGCGTATTGTTTTCGAGTTTCCTGTGACGGAACCGCGATAACCACTCCCTGGCTCCTTGAGAAACGGTAGAAGTAGTATCGTAGGCATTCCGGTTTTCGATCAGGTGTATATCCTGTATCCCGTAACAGTCGGCCGAACGCATCACAGCACTCTGATTATGGCTCTGGAAAAGGTCTTCCAACACCACAGTCACGTAATCCGTACGCAGCTGAACCAAACGCTCAAACAAAGCATTTTTCTCATCGGTCACAAAGTTCTTCAGATATTCAACCTGCTCTCTCGTTGATTTCATATGATTATAATTTTTATTTAACGCTTTATGATCTCTCACTTATTTTGTAAAGCAAAATACTTCCAAAGCGGAGCCAAATGTGCCACCTGCATAATCTGATTACTATTCATTAATTTTTCAACTTCCTCCCTGCTCATCAATTCCACAGCAATATCTTCCGTAGGTTCCAGATGTCTTTCTGTCACCTTTTCCACTCCGGTGGCTAAAAAACAATATACCAGATTATTATGTGTTCCAGGATTAACTCCATATACCATAAACTCTTCCCAATGTCCATTGCCATATCCGGTTTCCTCTTCCAGTTCCCGTTTAGCAGCATCCATAGGAGTGTCATCGGTAGGATCGACAACTCCCGCACAAAGTTCATAAGCCACCACTCCCATTCCGTGCCGGTACTGGCGTTCCATAATAAACTGTCCCTCTTTGGTAATGGCCAGTACACAGATCCATTTCGGATATTCCAGTACATAATAGGTAGAAATAACAACCCCATTCGGCAGTTCTACTTTATCGCGGCGTGCAGTAAACCAGGGTTCTTTTGCAATATATTCCGATCCGAGCACTTTCCACTTTTCTATTTTCTGCTTACTCATAATTCCGAAGCCAAAATATTATATATCCAAATATATAAAAGAAGGGGTGCTTTGAGAAAAACACCCCTTCTTTTATTTTAATTTCTTTTCGATCAAAACTGATCAGCCAATTCAGCGCCTGCTTTGAATTTAACAACTTTCTTAGCCGGGATTGTAATCGTTTTACCAGTCTGAGGATTTCTTCCGCTTCTAGCACTTCTTTCAGATACAGAGAATGAACCGAATCCGATTAAAGCAACTTTGTCACCGCCTTTCAGGGCCTCACCAACTGTTGCAACGAAAGCTTCCAGAGCTTTTTTAGAATCTGCTTTTGTTAAACCTGCTTTTTCAGCAATAGCGTCGATTAATTGAGCTTTATTCATGATAATAATTTTTAGGGTTAGAACTTTAAACCTTTTCTCTAGAGACAAATGTAGCGATTTTATTGAGTATGCCAATATTTTTCAAAAAAAAAATCCACTTTTGTGCATTTTTTTGGAAAAAAAAACATACATCACTGTTTCAAAACAACATTTTCAGCGCATTTTTCCCCGTCCATAGCCGCAGAGATGATACCTCCTGCATATCCGGCACCCTCTCCGCAAGGATATAATCCAACAATTTCCGGATGCATGTATTGCTCATTCCGGGGAATCCTCAAAGGCGATGAAGTCCGGGTTTCTACTCCCAGCAATAAAGCCTTGTCACTCACAAATCCCCTGGCTCTTTGCCCGAAATATTTTAAACCATCGGCAAGACGTCTCCGGATCAGGCCGGGTAACCACCCACTGATCAAAGAACTTTTTACTCCTGGCTTATACGAGGTAGAAGGTAAAGAGTTACTCAAACGGCCGGATAAAAAATCGGTCAACACCTGAGCCGGTGCATAAAGTCCTCCTCCTCCTTCTTCCCAGGCTTTCCTCTCCAAAGCTTCCTGAAACTCAATACCGGCAAACAATCCTTTGTATTGCATCCGTTCCAGTTCAACCTGTCCGATTGCGGTCACCATAGCAGAATTGGCCCAGGCCGTATTGCGATAGGATGAAGACATCCCGTTCACCACCTGTTGTCCCGGCCCTGTAGCTGCAGGCACAACGATACCTCCCGGACACATGCAAAAAGAGTATACTCCTCTGCCGTCTATATTAGTGACAAAGCTGTATTCCGCAGCCGGCAACCAAGGGTCACGTCCCGTCCGGCTATGATACTGCATACAATCTATGTCCTGCTGGGGATGTTCCAAGCGTAAGCCCACTGCAAAATCTTTAGATTCCATACGGACACACCTCTCCTGTAACATATGGTAGATATCACGGGCCGAATGTCCGGTAGCAAGAATCACATTCCGGGCCATAATTTCCTTGTCACCAGCCACCACTCCGCACACCTTCTGTCCACGAATGAGAAGATCGGTCACCCGGGTATTGAAACGGATCTCTCCCCCGAATTTTTCTATAGTGTTCCGGATATTTATGATTACTCCCGACAGTTTATCGGTTCCTACATGCGGATGGGCATCGACCAGAATATTTTCATTGGCTCCATGATAGACTAAAATTTCCAAAGCCCTCCGTACATCTCCCCGCTTTTTAGAACGCGTAAATAATTTACCATCGGAAAAGGTTCCGGCCCCTCCTTCCCCATATCCAAAATTGGAGTCTTCATCCACCAATCCGGTCTTATAAAGACGGTTCAGATCCTTCTTCCGTTCCTCTACCGTTTTTCCCCTTTCGAGCACGATGGGTCGGCATCCCCGTTCTATCAACCTCAAGGCTGCAAACAATCCTCCGGGCCCTGCTCCGACAATAATTACAGGTTCAGCACCGCTAACATCCCGGTAGGCCGGCATAAAGACTTTCTCTTTCTCCTCTATCTTATCAACATGTATCCCAACAGTCAGGTTGAGCATTACTTCCCTCTGTCGGGCATCAATAGAACGTCTGATAATATCCAGCCGGCAGATCCGCTCAGCAGCATATCCTGACATCCGGGCTACCGCCTTTTTCAACATTTCTTTCTGTCCTGCCTCCTCGGGCCTTACTCTGATCTGAATTTCCTGATACATATATATAATAAGGTTACAAACAGGACAAATATACGAAGTATGAGGGAGAAAAGCAGATAAAAATAAGTAAGAGTAGGTTTCTTTTATTTTTCCTTCTATTGTGTCTTCAGCGTTTTACCTTTCAGACCTGTCGCTTTGTGCCGATCCTGTAAGCCGG
>CAJMQA010000234.1 GCA_905215395.1 uncultured bacterium
TATCTATCAGGCATTAACCAGCAGTAATGCATGGATGACCCCCTGGGATATGAAGAAACCGATCACAACCTGGGCAGGACTGGAATTTGCAGAAGTTCGGGGCGAACAACGGGTCGTGGGAATTAATACCCGGGAATTTCAGATTTACGGAGAGCTTCCCAATGAACTGGGGAATCTCCGGGAATTAAAAAAACTGGCCATCACAAGTGGTTCTATTACCGGCCGGATTCCTGTCACCATCACTTCTTTGCGCAAACTGGAAGAAATCAATATTCCTTTCAAAGACGGGTATGCAGAATGGTATGTTCCTGAAAATGCGGGCGATATGAAAGCTCTGCGGATACTGAATGTTTCCTATCTGAAAATAGCTCCGGAATTCTTCAAAAATCTTTATAAGATCCCTACCCTGGAAACGATTAATATGAAAGCTTTTGAGGGCGATCTGCCGGAAGGAATTTCCACCTTAGTCAACTTGAAAACACTGGCTTTAGGTTATACCAAAGTAGCATCATTACCTCAGGATATGGGTAACCTTCCCAATCTGGAAAAACTCGATCTTTCCAACTGTAGTAAATTAATCAGTCTGGGAGATCATTTAGGACAGTTACCGAAATTAACATCACTGAACTTAGCTTATTGCACCAAACTGATAACCTTACCTGACAATATCGGGCAATTGCAAAACTTAACAACACTGAACATTAACGGTTGTTCTGCCCTGGAAGCTATTCCGGAAAGCTTTACCAATCTCAGAAATTTAACCTCATTGAATTTCAATGGTTGCAGTAATCTGGTACAACTCCCGGTACAGCTCGGTAATATGACACAGGTAACCAGTATCAATCTGAGCAGTTGTTCTGCACTGACCTCTCTTCCGGAAAGTTTCGGAAATCTGAACCGACTGACAAAATTACAATTAAGAAGTTGTTCTTCCCTGATAGGTCTGCCTGAATCCATCGGAAATCTGACAGGTGTCACAGAAATTGAAATGAGTATGTGTAACGGACTGAAAAGTTTCCCTGAAGGTTTAGGTAATTTAGCAAATCTGAAGAAATTTACATTTACAACAGACGCTAACATGGTGGCTTTACCATCAACCTTTGGAAACCTGAGCAACCTGGAAGAGTTTGATTGCAGCAAATATAGTTCCGACAATTTCGGTGTTTCCGGAGATATGTCATTATTCAGGAACTTATTAAAGCTGAAATCACTGAAAGCCAATTACAACTACTTCAGCGGAGATTTGTCCGTTTTAGCCGGTCTTCCTCAACTGACTACCATCGAATTAGCCGGGAACAAATTATCCGGAACGCTGGATCTTTCCCAGATATTGAATGACAAACAGTCTATAATCAACTTATCCAATAATGGTTTATCCGGGACACTGAATGGTATAACCAAGGGAACAGCTCTAACCAAGCTGATATTAAACAACAATAAGCTGACTGGTGAACTTCCGGCCGATATCGATTTGTGCAGCAAACTGACAAATCTCAATCTGGCAGACAATCTGCTTACCGGCAATCTACCGGTAGCCCTGATCAACATCAATTTCACCTGGAGTGGATTAGTACTCAAAAATAACAATATGTCAGGGACCATTGATCCGCAAATTATTGGTTCTACCGGCTGGAAATCCAAATGGTACCCCACAACCAACATAATACCTCAAAATGAAGGCTATGAATTTTCCGGATTTTAAAAATTAATATATAATAGAGGTGTCCGAAAAAGCAAAATATTGCCTATACGGACACCTTTATTTTTAAAAAAAGACCATGAAAAAGACTTTATATCTGTTAATGTGCCTCTCTCTGTTTCTTTCATCCTGCTCAAAAACTTTTAAAATTAAAGGGAAATTTGCCAAAGAGATGAAAAGCCAAAGTCTTGAACTTACCGAACCCAACTGCAAAGGAGGAGATTTCCTGCTGTCAGTACCCTTAAATCCAGATGGTTCATTTGAATTAAAAGGAGAAATAACACCGGGAAAAATCGGTTTTATTGAAGCCAGAAAAGACTACATCCGGCTTCCTGTTTATCTTGAAAAAGAAACGTATATGCTGACAGAGAATGACGGCAAGTATTATCTGCTGTCCCAAAACCCCGAATCTCTGCAAAACCGTTATGTTGAATTTCTAAGCAAATATCACCGTATGACCCGGGAATTTGAAAAAATGGGGCAGAATTATTGTGAACAGGAAGATGTCCTTGCAAAAGCCAGCCTTTCTGTTCAATTAGACAAGAAATTCAAAGAAAGAAATGAGATGCTACTGGAAGGTATCGAAGAATTCGCAGGTACGGAAATCGCCCTGAATATCCTGAATGAGATACTCTTTTATTGTGAAGTAGATTACAAATATTTCACCCGTTCCATAGAGAAACTGGGTACAAATATTCCTGATTCCAAAATGAAAACCCGTATATTCGAAGCCTACGAAAAATGCAAGGCGAAACAATTGACCGGCCTGGCCCCCGACTTTGAACTTCCGGATGCCAAAGGGCAAAAAATACGTTTGTCTGATTTCCGGGGGAATTATGTATTACTGGACTTCTGGGCCTCCTGGTGTGCCCCCTGCCGGAAAAAAAACAAAGAACTGAACAAGCATTACGATGAACTAAAAGAGAGTGGTCTGGTTATGATTTCCATTTCTCTGGACGATAATGCCACCCAATGGAAAGAAGCCGTAAAAACCGACAGTATCCGTTGGCTACAAGTTGCCGACCTGAAAGGTTTTCAGGCAAGTGAGGTACGTAAAGCATATAAAGTAGAGCAAGTTCCAAGTGTCTTCCTGATTGACAAATCCGGAAATATACAGAGCAGTAATCCGGAAATGGAAGAAATAAAAAGTTTAATCACCCCCGTTTCACTCCCCCAAAAATAACACTCATGAGATTTCTATTCTTATTTTTGATCATCGCTTTCAACAGTTCTGCACAAACACTCATTTTAAAAGACGTAACGATCATCGATGTAATCAAAGGCAAACAGACAGAAGGCGCAGACATTGTTATCCGGGACGGAAAAATCCTGAAATCAGGCATCCATGCCGGACAAGGAGTTGAAGGAAAAGTCCTGAATCTGGCAGGCAAGTATGTCATCCCCGGTCTGATAGATGCCCATGTTCACATTGCCAATGATCCCAAAGAAACTCAGGCAGAACGAAGCCAACACCTCAGCTATTTCCTGCATCATGGCATCACCACCATACGGGATGCAGCCGGGGATGCCCGTATACTTAAAGAATTACAGGCAGATGTCAGGAATGGCAAAATACAGGGACCGGATATTTATTATGCAGCCTTCCTTGCAGGTCCTGACTATTTTGAAGGTAATGACCGGGAGAAAAGCATGGTTGAAGGCTTTGGCAGCGATTACGCCCCCTGGATGCAATGTATCACTCCCGGTGATGACCTGGAGCAAGCGATGCAATCGGCAAAATCGTGCGGAGCCACAGGAATCAAAATCTATGGGGGGTTTTCCGCTGATTTTCTTCCGGCACTGACTAAAGCCGCTCAAAAAGAAGGATTAAAAATCTGGGGACATGCCACCCTCTTTCCGGCCAAACCGACCGATATGGCCAGAGCAGGTACCGAGGTCATCTCTCACGCCTATATGCTCGAATGGGAAAACGTTCCTCAGACTCTGGAAAAAAACATATTTAAAAACTACGAACTTTATTATGACAAAATCAATCACGACAGCCTGAATGCAGACTCTTTTTTCAAGGAAATAAAAAAACATCAGGGGATTTTCGACCCAACTCTTTATCTCTGTATGGTCAATGGCATGAAATGGTCAGCCGGTTTAGTCAAACAAGCTCACGAACAAGGAATAAAAATTTGTGCCGGAACAGACTACACCAATGACCTGAACAGGGCCTTTCCGTTTTTGTTCGATGAAATAGAACTTTACGTCAACACCTGTGGTTTCTCCCCTTTGGATGCCATTCGTAGTGCCACAATCATTGCAGCCGAAGTTGTCGGTCAGAAAAAAGAAACCGGTTCTATTGAAAAAGGGAAAAATGCCGATCTGCTTATTCTCAACGGGAATCCTCTGACTGACATCAGTCAGCTCAGGAACCAGCATCTGGTCATCCAAAAGGGAAAGCCGCTCAGTCTCAGCGATATTTAACCGTAACCTGACAAATTACAACCAGAGAAATCTGCATTCTGAAATTTTAATGATACCTTTGCAGCTATAAATTCAGAATTATGATGAAACTGGTTGTATTAACAGGGGCAGGAATGAGTGCTGAAAGCGGAATAAAGACATTCCGCGACAGTGACGGCCTGTGGGAAAACTACCGGATAGAAGATGTGTGTACACCTGAAGCACTGGAGCGGAATCCCGAATTAGTCATCACATTTTACAATGAGAGGCGTAAACAACTTTACGAAGCTCAGCCCAATGCCGGCCATAAAGACCTGGCTGAACTGGAGAAATATTTTGACGTACAGATCATCACCCAGAATATCGATGACCTGCATGAACGGGCAGGTAGTAAACATGTTCTCCATCTTCACGGAGAATTAAAAAAAGTACGCAGTAGTAAAAATCCGGATCTGATCTATGATTTAGAGGGATGGGAGTTAAAACCCGGCACCCGCTGTGAAGACGGTTCCTTTTTACGGCCCCATGTTGTATTCTTCGGAGAATCGGTTCCTAACATAGAACCCGCCACAGAAATAGTACGCCAGGCCGATGTATTCGTCATTATCGGAACTTCATTGGCAGTCTATCCTGCAGCCAGTCTGCTTCACTATGCTCCTGATGGGATTCCGGTATTTGTCATTGACCCGAAAATCCCCCGGCAAGCACATCGCCTGGGATATCATCTGATAGAAAAAGGGGCTTCAGAAGGGGTTGCCGAACTGATGAAGCTGCTGACAATTCCTTCCGGAGAAAATGTAACAAACGAAAAACTTTAACTATGGGCAGGGCTAAAAAACCGTTATTAGAAAATATAGAGATCATCAAAATCGCAGCAGAAGGGAAATCGATTGCTTATGTAGATGATAAAGTACTATTTGTTCCCAATACAATTCCGGGAGATATTGTAGACGTCCAGGTGACCCGGAAACGGAAAAATTTTCTGGAAGGTTTTGTAACCCGGATACACCATTGGTCAGATTTACGCATAGCCCCTTCCTGTCCTCATTTTGGCATATGCGGTGGCTGCAAATGGCAAAATCTGCCTTATGGAAAACAGTTAGAATTTAAACAACAAGAGATCATTGACAACCTGCAAAGAATTGGTAAAATAAAATTACAGCAAGTCTTCCCCATTCTTGGCTCTGAAAGGCAGTTTTATTACCGCAATAAGCTGGAATATACCTTTTCCAGTAAACGCTTTCTCACCCGCGAAGAAATCGGACAGGAGGCTGATATTGAGCGTACTCCGGCTGTAGGTTTTCATGTTCCGGGCCTATTTGATAAAGTAGTGGATATTCACGATTGCCATTTACAGGATAGCCCCTCCAATGAAATCCGGAATTTCATACGGGATTATGCTCTGGCTCACCAACTCAGTTTTTACAACATCCGCGAACAGCATGGTTTCCTCCGGACCCTGATTATACGTACTGCTTCTACTGGGGAAATTATGGTTATCATAGCTTTCGGGCACGAAGAAACCAGAG
>CAJMQA010000235.1 GCA_905215395.1 uncultured bacterium
AAGGAAGTATTTATCAACCGGTATGGACAACGTACTGATGTGTGGGATTCCCGCGACCAGCAACCGATCGGATGCAGGGATGCTAAGGTGGATGGTAATATTTCACTTACCGGTAGTTATAAAGGATTACAATTGAGCATGTACCTGACTTACCGTTTGGGAGGAGAAATGTACAATCAAACGTTGGTCGACCGGGTTGAAAATGCGGATAAACGGTATAACTGTGACCGCCGGGTATTGCAGGACCGATGGAAAAATCCCGGAGATATTACTTTCTTTAAAGATGTGATGAATAGTGAGATCACTCAATCTACCAGTCGGTTTATTGAAAAATATAATTATTTGCAAATGAGTTCTTTGAGCCTTTCCTATGATTTTAATACGGATTGGTTAAAATCTTTCTGCTTGCAGGGTATGAGATTATCGTTTTATATGAATGATGTATTCCGTTGGTCTTCAGTAAAAGCTGAACGGGGATTGGATTATCCTTTTGCCAGAAGTTTCAGAACATCATTGAGAATAACTTTTTAAAAATCAGGAGATATGAAAAATAATAAGTATATCATTTTGTATTTCGGTTTTTTGCTGTTGTTGGCTTCTTGTGATAACTGGCTGGATGTAGCGCCTAAAACCGAGGTTAAGGAAACAGATTTATTTTCTAAAGAATCCGGTTTTAAAACTGCTTTGCTTGGACAATACATCAATATGTCCAAAACAACTCTTTACGGCGGAAATCTCACTATGGGATTTATGGATATTCTTGCCCAATATTATTCTGTCACTTCAGAGAAGAGTGAGTATATGCCGATGTCGTTGTATGACTATAAGAACGAGAAGGTGAAACCTGTCGTCACCCAAATCTGGGGAAGTATGTATGAGATCATTGCCAATCTGAATAATCTGTTATATAACATGGAGGCCCATCAGGATCTTTTTACAGGTTCCAACTATTCGATTATCAAAGGAGAAGCTTTAGGATTGCGGGCTTTTTTACATTTTGACCTGCTGCGGATGTATGCTCCTTCTTATGCTGTCGGTAAAAATAAGCCGGCTATTCCTTATGTGGACAGGGTAACCAATATTCCTTTCCCGCAGTTGACTGTAACTCAGGTAGCAGAGGCTGCTATCAAAGATTTGCTGCAAGCGGAGGCATTATTGCGGGAAGTGGATCCTATAGGACCAGCTTTTAAAGATTATTCGGATAATTGGAGTGAGAATGCTGAATACGATTCGGATGAGGGATTTTTGAGTTTCAGAAGGGAAAGGATGAATTATTGGGCCGTTGTAGCTACTTTGGCAAGGGTATATTTGTATATAGATAATCACCCTAAGGCTTATGAATATGCTAATATTGCAATGAAAACTGCCCGGGTAAATCCGGCAGAAGTGGTTTTTCAGTTATATTCTGATAAATTAACAACCTATTCCGACCGTTATTTCAACCCCAAACTGGACGCCGAGAATCAGTTAGTGGTACCTGTTGAGCGTAAAAATGAGATCTATGAGACAGATCTGTATGGATCAGTCGATAGTCGGTTGAAGGAGTGGTTTAATTATTACCCGAATACAAATGATGAGTTCATGTCTAAGTATATGAAGCAAAAAGAGTCAGAACCGTTGAATATACCCCTGATTAGAGGATGTGAAGTGTATTATATCGGGGCAGAGAGCACTACAGCTGCCGATACGGCTTTCATATACCTTAATCAGGTACGGAATAGTTTTGATATTAGCCGTAGTTTTGATTTAAAAGAGGGAATTGCTGATTTTGATCTGGAGCTTTATCATGAATACAGAAAATCGTTTGTGGGAGAAGGACAATTGTTTTATTTCATGAAACGGAAGGATTTTGCTATGATTGAAAATTCTGCGGCAACTGATTTTCCGGACCTGTATACTTTCCCTGTTCCCGATAATGAGGTTGAATTTGGAAATATTGCGAAATAATAAAATGGATATGATTATGAAAAAATATAGTTGGTGGATTACCATAATGGCAGTCTGTTTTTTGGGAGCCTGTAGTGATTCCAGTGAGAAATTTTTTAATGATACGGCTTCTTTGTATTTCGATCTGAGCGGTTCTTCTGTAGATAGTATTGTATATTCTTTTGCCAAGACTACAGCAACCGAGCATATTGTAGAGATTCCGGTTGAGATTGCCGGTTATAAGACAGATTATGACCGGAAATATAAGGTAGTAGTGGATGAAAGCCGTACTACGGCAAAGGAAGGGATTCATTATAAGGCGTTGGATGAATATTATATTCTACCGGCAGCGAGTTTTACAGCCACTTTGCCGGTGACGGTATATGCTACAGATCGTTTACTGGATACAGTGCAAGTGTATTTGCATTTGAAAATAGAACCGACGGAGGATTTTGGTAATGTCACCCTTGACCGCCAGCAGGCCCGGATTCAGGTGTCAAATATGTTGCAGAAACCGTCTATCTGGGATCAGATTTACGGGCCTAAGTATTTTGGTCCATATAGTCGTACCAAATATAAGTTAATTCTGGAAGTATGCCAGGTGGATGATTTACCGAAATGGGGAAATGCTAACCGTCAGAGAATGATGGCTATGGGATGGTTAATGCAATCCTATTTTAAAGACCATTATCCGGTGTATGATGAAAACAATCAGGTTATAGAATATTCATGGCCAATATCTTATTAAATCGAAGACAATGAAAAGATATCTATTTATACTGCTGTGCGGTTTAACCGTTATGCTGACCTCTTGTATGGAGGAATTGGGAAATTATGATTATACTGATGTGAATGCGGTGACGATTGATTCCATCAAGAGTACAAATATCACGCAGTTTGACACCTTGCGGGTTCACCCGAAAATCACTCAGACTCTGGAAGGAAACGAAGATAATCTGGAATATTTATGGTATTGGTTTAAAACAGGCGATGAGAAACGGATTATTGACACCTTGTCGTATGATCGTGATTTGAATTATTATGTTGCTGCTGAGCCTGGTTTGTACAGTGCGCGTTTGAAAGTAACGGATAAAAAGACGGGTTTGTTTTCCCGGAAGGAATTTGATGTATCCATTGAATCCGATAATAGCGGAGTATTGATTTTGAGTGATCTGGATGGAAAAGCCAATCTTTCGGTGTTGAATTTTGCCCGTTTGTATTTTCAGGATGTATATTATGCTTCCAATGGAGAATATGCGGGAGAGAATCCGGTGGCAGTGATGGATGTGGACCATGAACCGACGGATATGCATTATGTGGTGATTCTGTGTAAAGATAAACGGGGAGGTGTTGTTGCTGATCCGGTTATGTTCCGGAAAGACGGTGATTTCTCTTCTTTATTTTATGGGGCGCCTAATACCATCAATCCTCAAGGATACAGTTCCTGTTTCGGTGAGTATACCTCGGGTAGAATTATCACTTATGATTTTATCATCAATGACGGAAAATTATATAACCGGGATTTTTATAATGCCGGCATTGCCGGAACTTTGTTGTTTAGACCTGCAATTACTGGGGATTATGAACTTTCTCCTTATGCCTTTATCAATGGAAATTCTTTGTTATTCTATGATAATAAAAACCGTTGTTTCCAGGTATTGCAGTGCCGAAGCGGACAGATTTTGACTTCTAAATTCTCGATGGCTCCGATATCCGAGGATATGGATGTGGAAACAATGGCTTTCGATCCGGCAAATGTCGGATTGGAATTGGTATATGGAGGAGAGGGATGGAAAAAGGAAGATGCTCAGGTGGGAAGTGGATATGGTATTTTCCGAAAACCGGGTAGTACGTCATTGGATGATATGTATTGTCTGAAGTTTCAGATCGGCACTAAGATGAGTTTTGTGCCTCCCTATGGGGATTATTTTGTTCCTTATTTTAAAAAGAAGGTGACGAAAGCAGTACATTTGAATGAAGCGAATGCTTATGCTTTATCGAAAAAAGATCCTTATTTGTATTATTCCCATAAGAATAAAATCTACAGTTATGATCTGGAGTATAATATAGCTAAAGAAATCTATGATACAGATACGGTGGTTGGTCCCGGGGCAATAGTGGATTATATGTATTTCCGGAATGCAAATAACGGGGATTATACTCAGAAAATGTGGGCTGCCAGTTCAAAACCGGGAGCAACGGGAAAGACAGGTTCGATACATGTGCTTAACCTGGGAAGAAATGGGGATGTGGTAAGAGTGGATTCGGTCTATCACAATGTCTGCGGACGTGTTGTGGGTATGTCCTATAAAAACCGTTAAATGAAAATAGTGAAGAAAGAATTGTTGGTGTTGGCGTTTCTCTTGCCATTCATGAGTATGAGCTATGCGGCTGACACCAACAAGCAGGAACTGAAAGTTTTATATGTCGGCTATTCCCCCGAGCGGGGAATGCCGGTATATAATGCCCGGATAGCCGGTTATGCATCGGAAAAAAGGTTTGTTGAGGATGTGAAAAACCGGATGAATGAATTCCGGGATTTGTTGGCCCGGTATTTTACAGAAGTAGTCACTGTGGATGCCCGGGATTACCGGCAAGAGATGTCTAAGGAAGTGGATGTTACAGTTTTTGATGCTTTGCCGTCTCCCATTATGCCCCGGAAAGACGTACGGGATGAAAGTGGAAAGTATCTGCGCACTGAATCAGAAAAATATCTGAGTCCGGATTTTGATTGTCCTACGGTATTTATTGCCCATACAGGTGGTATTCTGCAACAGGGGCTTGATTTGAAAATCGATTGGTGTTGTTTGTGTCTGGGAGCTTATGCACTTCAGGTGAGGACAACCCATGAGGTGTTTCATAAACCGTTTCCTGTAGAGTTGACTTTTGAACAGCGTACTACTCCTTATACCGTTTATCACTACTTGAATGGTTATGCTCAACCTGATATGAGTGATATGTGGAAAGTGCAGACTAGCAGCTACCGCGATGGGAAAGATCAGCGGATCGGTTTGGTTTCTTTTGGTGAAGGTTTTGATGATTCTCCAGATGCAGAGGTGATTTCAGGCGGGGAGTCGTTGAAAGCAATTAACACAGTTGCTATTGGACGGCATGCGAATTTTCTCTTGTGGGGATTTGGAGCTTCTCCCTGTGACCTGACTCCTGAGGCACAGACTGTTTTTGCTAATTGTGTTGCTTATATCAGCCGTTTTCAAGGACAGGGACCGGTAATGAGAAAATCCCGTACTGTGATGACAGCGAGAGATTTTGCAGATGATTTGCTGTGGGTTGTCTCGCCGGACGGTTATCAGCAGTATGTGCATAAAAAGCAGTTGATAAATGCAGAAAGATTGCAACAACGAAAGAAAGCTGAACAGAAAGCTATAGAGGAGGGAAAAATGTTGGATGCTGCTGCTTTAGATAAAAAATATCCCCCCTCAGAAATCTTGATCCAGGATGAATTTTACCGGACTTTCCTCGGAAAAGAATTGGGAGAAATGGCTGTTCACGGTCGGGAAAAATGCCGGAAATATATACTTGCTTGCCGGCCTTATTTTTATGGGGCTGGTTCTTTTAATCAGTTTGTTGTCGATGAGGATGCCCGGTATTTGAAGATTTCGAATCAGGATCAGCGAATGCTGGAAAAGAGCATTGTCCTG
>CAJMQA010000236.1 GCA_905215395.1 uncultured bacterium
GCTCTGAACCAGCTGAGCTAAGAACCCTTGCGATCTGTTCGATTGCGGGTACAAATGTAGGGGAATTTTTTATTCTGACAAAATATTTCAGAAAAAATAGAAAATAATTTTTACGGAATAGGAAATCCTAGGAACATCACATATTTATGCATCCGAAAACCTTTGTATTTAAAGGAATTCTATATATATTCAGATTAACTCATTGTTAACAATGTTATTAACATTAATTAGCTGTATGGGTGTTGTGTTTATCTGAAATACCCATACCTTTGCACCGTCTTTAAAAAAGATTGTTTTTCATAAGTTTGTATGGTTTAGGTTAGTAGTTAGTAAATGTTTAAGGGTCGGTACTCCGGCCCTTTCATTTTTTACAGACTTTCATTCTTTTTGTATTTTCTCCTTTTTTCTGAAGAATGTAGAAAATTGAAATTTTGTCGTTGTTCTTGTTTTGCAGTAATCTGGATATGTGGTCTTGTTTATTCTTGATTTGTTTGATAAATATACTGTGAATCAATGTATAACAACTGGATGTAAAGCGTACGGTATTTTTGATAAGTAAGTTTTTTTCTTTTTTTCTAACAAAGAAATTCAATCTGAATTTGTGTTTTTATAATCTAAATTGTAAATTAATGTTAAAGTTTATTTGGCGTTGAAAATAAAAAATCTCCCGATAGTCAGATCATCGGGAGAAAATATAAGCGAGGAATTACCATTTTGAGCAGAAGATGGTAGGATTGATGTTGATGGATAACCATCCCCAATCTTGCCAGCTATCATGATAGCCTCCTTTTACAATGTCCATGGTTTCTGTTCCTAACATAACAGAATATCCGGCAGAAAGCTTGACGTCTTTTATCAGTGAACAATCGAATTGCAGGTCGAATTCAGAACCTAAACCCCTTGAAAGGTCCAATCCATCTAATCCTGCTACATCTGTCGTTGTAGCAAAATAATGATAATTCAGAGATAATGCAGTTGGTTTTGTAGGTTTAAAACTGAGTCCGATCTGATTGTCCCAGAGTCCCGGATTCCGTCCATCGGTGAAAGCTGAAGCATAAAAGTAATCCATGGCTCCGTAGAACTTGTGATGGGTGCCATACAGAGGGTCGAAGGCTTTGTACGTTTTTGATCCCGGTTCGTTCCCGCTCAGGTAGTCGTGGGCAATTACCCATGATAATGCCGCCGGCAACAATCGTAAAGATCTTTTTCTTGCGCGAAGGCAACAGATTATTTATGATTCTTTTCAACATGATGTAACTTTTTTACAAAAATAAAAATAAAACCGAGAGTAGGGGTGTAATCCAGATTACACCTAACGATTTTTTCTCCGAATTAATTTTGAATTTGTCCGGAGGATGGCAGATCGGTTTAAAATATGTATGTTTGTGGCAAATTTGATTGTAATGAACCAAATTGTAGTTACTGAAACGATAAAACAGTTAGCTTTACAGGTGCCTCTGTTTTGTGATCTGCCCTCCAATGTCAAACAGACTTTGTGGGAAAAACTGGATTGTTCTGTTTATGAGGTAGCAAAGA
Organism: uncultured bacterium; assembly: GCA_905215395.1. GTDB lineage: Bacteria > Bacteroidota > Bacteroidia > Bacteroidales > Marinifilaceae > Odoribacter. The sequence continues at coordinate 1,537 of CAJMQA010000236.1, forward strand.
ATGAAGTTGTACTGAAGCAAAATACCCCTTGTAAATCTTTGTTTGTATTGTTGAAGGGACGCTTGCAGGTAAACATTGTCGATGCCCAGGAAAATGAGGTATTGATCGAATATATTGTCGCTCCCCGGGCTTTTGCTACTCCTCACCTGTTTAATAAAGACAATACGTTACCGGCTACATTTACAGCCAAAGAAGAGTGCCTCCTGCTATCGGCAACCAAAGAAAGTGTATTCCGGCTGATTAGTGAAGAACCCTATCTGTTGCGTAGCTTTCTTTCGGTGACGGGCAATTGCAACCGTTGTACAACGACCCGTTTGCGTGCCTTGTCGTATAAAAGTTTACGGAGTCGTTTTGTAGCCTATCTTTTGGAGCAGCAAGTGAGTGAAGATGGAAGCATACATATCGAACACAATCAGGTGCAGCTGGCGGATTATTTATGTGTCACCCGGCCTGCCTTGTCTAAGGAGATCAATAAAATGGTAAAGGAGGGGATCATTAAGGTCAGCGGGAAGATCATAGATGTACAGGACAGGTCCGTGTTGACCCGTTATTTATTGTAGTTTAAAATGAAGATTTTATGGAAGGAATTATTGAAATTGAAGAAATGAAATTTTTTGCCTATCACGGCTGTTTTGAAGCCGAACAGACGGTGGGTAATAAATTTATAGTATATGCATGTCTGCATTATAATTGTGAAAAGCCGGCTGCTTCCGACCAGATACAGGATGCTCTGAGTTATCAGACTGCTTACGAAATTATCGCCCGGGAGATGATGAAACGTTCTCATTTACTGGAGCATGTCGGTCAACGGATGCTGAATGCCTTGTATGAAGCTTTTCCGCAATTAACCTATGCAAGGGTTAAAATTTCCAAGATGAATCCGCCACTGGGAGGCAAAATTGGCAGTACCAGCGTTACTCTGGAAAAATAATTCACGGATAGTTTTGGATTTTTACAAAATCGTCCTATCTTTGCAACGCAAAATCGCAACAGGGTCGGTTGGCCGAGCGGTTAGGCAGCGGTCTGCAAAACCGTGTACAGCAGTTCAAATCTGCTACCGACCTCAACAATGTAAAAAGCCTTTGAAAGATATACTTTCAGAGGCTTTTACTATTTTGCAGGGCTTGCCTGTGCCTGAATACAATTTGCCGTTTATTTATTGCTCTGTTCTCAAAAAACTGTTCAATCGTTTTTGATACGAGCATTTATACATCCGTTTTGTTTTATCGCCCAGAAATGAGTTGTCGATCAAATTATTGATAGATGGACTTTCAGTTGAGAACATCCTGATAATCGCGTCCTGTTTTTGGGGCAATACTCAATGCGCTGGCTGCCTGAAGCCATAGCGCAGAACGGGCCGACTCTGTACGCTTTTCAGCCAGCGGCAGTTGTCCCGTTCAAAGTACACTGTAATTTCCACACATCATATCCGGGTATGTCCTATGTGCAGTAATTGGTCAGTCTTATTTGTTGATTCTATATTCATAGTTTAGTTTAATGAATTGAGGGAACTGCCCAATATATTTTTGAAAGCCAGGGTGTGGTTGAGGTAAACACCGGAGCGTCGTGACTGACCGGACGTCGGTTAATAAGATATGCGAAGATCACAATTCCCCTATTGTGAAGAAGTTAAAATAATATGAATCTATCCTGGGACTTTTTAGTTTTATGAGATGTGTTTCTCAAGGTATTCCTGTAATATACGGGCATGGTTGTATTCCTGCTCTTTGGATGCATATAACAAAGTGACAACGGGATATTTTCTGATTCTCTCCATAAAAATTTTTACTTCTTCCGATTCGCTCAGTTCTTTCCTGTACATGGAAACGAATTTATCCCAATGACCGGGGATATCTTCGTGAAACCAGGAACGCAGGGCCGGGGAGGGAGTAATGTCTTTCTCCCAAAGGTCATATTTCAAGTATTCTTTTTTCATGCCACGGGGCCAGAGGCGGTCTACTAATACCCGGAAACCATCGTTGTTTTCGGGGTCTTCATATACACGTTTGATGCGAATTTGTGTCATGCTTTATGTTTTAAGTTTGTTTCCGGAGAGTTTACGCAGGAAAATAATATTTGTTTATAAAAGTATTTTAGAATACTTTGACCATAAAAAATGCGCAGAAATGCTTATTTCTGTTTAGAAAATGAATATCCATCTTTGTAAAATAATCTAAAACGATGTTTGTATGAAAAAAATGAGGTTTACTGAAGACTGGACGGCGACAATTGTGGGTTGGTTTATTATTCTGATCATATTGTGTCAGTTTAAGCCGTCGTGGCCCTCTTTTTCATGGCCGGATGCGGATGCATTGCTGAATAAAGTGATTGCTTTGGACAATGTAGGCCATGCTTTGATTGTATTTGGCTTTATGTTTTTGATGGCTCTATTGGCTGGTGTATTAGCTGGAAAGAAATGGACAACAGTACTGTACAGTTTTCCGGTAGTCTTTTTCCTGACTTTACTGGCAATGGTTGTCGGTGGTAATAAATTTTTGAAAACCTGGGGGTTTGAAACCGTAATTTTTAGTTTGCTGATCGGACTTTTTATCAGTAATATTTTTACGATTCCCAAATGGTTGAAGGAATCGCTTTCATCCGAATTATTCGTGAAGATCGGTTTGGTGTTACTGGGAACAAATGTTTTGTTCGGCGATTTGCTGAAATCCGGTTCTTTGGGCCTGATCCAGTCTTGTGTGGTAGTTTTCGTTGTATGGAATTTTTGTTTCTGGCTTTGCCGGAAAATGAAAATTGATAAAGAGATGGCCTTAATGCTTTCCAGTGCCGTTTCTATCTGCGGTGTTTCGGCTGCTGTTGCTACAGCAGGAGCCATAAAGGGGGATAAAAAGAAATTGTCTTATGTCATTTCTTTGGTGATGGTGGTAGCTGTCCCTATGATTATTATATTGCCGGTTCTGGCAAAGTTTATGGGACTGTCTGAACCGATGGCGGGTGCCTGGATAGGAGGTACTATTGATACTACGGGTGCTGTTGCTGCAACAGGAGCTATTTATGGAGAGGTGGCGCTGCAAACCAGTACAATTGTAAAATTTTCTCAGAATGTGTTACTGGGAATAGCTGCTTTCGCCATTAGTATTTACTGGTCCTATTCTAAGAAAGAAGGAATCACAGAGGATGAAAAACCTACACTGAAAGTTATCTGGCAAAGATTTCCGAAGTTTGTGCTGGGATTTATTGCTGCTTCTCTGATCTTTTCTTTTGCAGTGGGACCGGATATCGTAAAAGATTCTGCTCCGATTTTAAAGAATATTCAGGGTATGTGGTTTGCACTGGCATTTACTTCTATCGGCTTGGAAACAGATTTCCGGAGTTTGATAACAGCTGAAAATAAGCGTTCCACCTATGCCTTTATCGGAGCCCAGGTGTTTAATGTGTTTTTTACGCTGCTGATCGCCTGGTTGTTGTTCGGAGGGGTAATTTCTTTCTGAATATAGAATCAGGAGGCAATGGAAACAAAAAAATATCAGAAAGACAATGATTGGCATATTATTGTGTATAACACTGACTTTGGTGTTTTCATTTCAAGCATTGGATTCCTGTGTTGGAAATACTTTGCTTTCTGCCTCTTCTCCTTCAGTCAGAGGGATGGATTATCCCCGAAATCTGAGGTTTGTTTCTAATTATCAGACGGTTCCTTCCCGGAATGTACTTATATTGCAGAGGACTGTCAGGGATCAATATTATAAACACTGGTGACCGGAAATAGTTTTCTGTTCAGGAGTGCTGTTATGATATACAACGCAGACAATCTGACGGAGATGGTCATTTTTGATAATTTTATCCCATATTTTCCATTCCGTTGACTGTCTGAACTGTTGTAAGTACAAAATAAGCCTTTAACTTTGCTGCATCAATTTTTATATTTTTTAATTTTTATCTGATGATAACATGGTGCAAGTTAGGGGCGGTTTTATTACTGTTTCCCAGCCTGGGGGTTTTTGCCGTCCGGCAATCCGTTGATACAGTCGAATTGGATGAAGCCGTTGTCGTGGCTTATGGCTTCCGTTCGCGTTCTT
>CAJMQA010000237.1 GCA_905215395.1 uncultured bacterium
CCGTGCCTATACGGTAATGGATGACCTGGAAAAGGATTTGCCGGAGGATGTGGAAGCCGGGATTGCATTTGATAATACTGTGTTTATCCGGAACTCCATCAATGAAGTGAAAGATACGATTGTGGAGGCGTTTATTCTGGTGGTCCTGATTATTTTCCTGTTTCTGAGAAACTGGCGGACAACATTGATTCCGGTGCTGGCTATTCCTATTTCATTGGTAGGGGCTTTCTTCGTCATGTATCTGGCGGGGTTTACAATCAACATTCTGACCTTACTGGCGATTGTCCTGGCTATCGGGCTTGTGGTTGATGATGCCATCGTCGTTATGGAGAACATCTATACCAAGATAGAACAGGGAATGTCACCTCTGGAAGCAGGATTTAAAGGATCCAATGAGATTTTTTTCGCTGTGATTGCTACGACAGTAGCTCTGGTGGCAGTGTTTTTCCCTATCGTTTTCCTGCAAGGTACTACCGGACGACTTTTCCGGGAGTTTAGTATTGTGATTACCGGGGCGGTGGTCATTTCTTCTTTTGTAGCTCTGACCTTTACTCCGATGATTTCAACCAAATTGCTGACACGCGATGTTACCAGTAACTGGTTTTACCGGAAAACGGAGCCTTTTTTCAATGGGATGGTTAATTACTACCGCCGGTGTCTGGAAAGTTTTATGAAATACCGTTGGTTGGCTCCCCTCATCCTGATCGGGGCCGGCGTGGCGATCTGGCTGTTGTGGATGGCTACCCCTTCGGAAATGGCACCCCTGGAAGACCGCTCGAATATCAGGATCAGCTCTACAGCACCGGAAGGGGCAACTTTTGAGTATATGGACCGGTATGCGGATGAATTGTCCGGATTTGTTGAGGAGGAGGTGCCGGAACAGGATAAGATTATACAGATGATCGGGGGGGGGAATACTAACCGTTCCAACCTGAATCTCTGGCTGGTGGATCCGGAAAAACGGGAACGTACGCAGCAGGAGATTGCGGATGAACTGGGGGTACAGGTACGCAATTTTACGGGAGCCCGGACAATGGTTTCCCAGCAGCAGACTTTTGGGGGACGGCGCGGAGGATTGCCTGTGGAATACGTGATTCAGGCAAAGAACCTGGAAGATCTGAAACGGGTATTGCCCCGGTTTATGGAGGAAGTGAATAAAAGTCCGGTATTTTCAGTGGCTGATGTGAACCTGAAGTTCACCAAGCCGGAGCTGACTATCAATATCGACCGTGATAAAGCTGCCGTTATGGGCGTTTCTATGCAGAATATAGCCCAGACTTTGCAGTTGACCATGAGTGAACAACGGGTGGGATATTTTATCCTGAATGGAAAGCAGTACCAGATACTGAGTCAGATCGACCGGACCAACCGCAATAAACCGTCGGATTTGCAGACGGTCTATGTCCGGAGTGATGACGGAGAGCTGATTTCTCTGGACAATCTGGTGACTACTTCTGAAAGTTCGATGCCTCCGCAGTTGTATCGTTATGACCGTTTTGTGGCTGCTACGGTTTCTGCCGGACTGGCAAAGCGTAAGACGATATCGCAGGGACTGGAAGAGATGGATCGGATAGCGGATGAGGTACTGGATGATAACTTCAAAACAACTTTATCCGGAAGTTCTAAGGATTTTGTGGAAAGTTCTTCCAGTCTGATGTTTGCCTTTGTATTGGCCCTGGTTTTTATTTATCTGGTATTGTCGGCTCAGTTTGAGAGTTTCAGGGATCCTCTGATCATCATGTTTACCGTGCCTCTGGCTTTGATCGGAGCCATGGTTTCGCTGTGGTATTTTGACCAGACGATGAATATTTTCAGCCAGATCGGTATCATCATGTTGATCGGACTGGTATCCAAAAATGGTATTCTGATTGTAGAATTTGCCAATCAGCGGAAAGCGATGGGGGAACCGATGCTGGAAGCTGTGAAAAATGCGGCAGTAGCCCGTTTCCGGCCGATTCTGATGACCAGTTTATCGACCGTTCTGGGTATTTTGCCGATGGCCATTGCGACTGGTGCCGGTGCAGAAAGCCGGGTTGCCATGGGAATTGCTGTTGTCGGCGGAATGGTGTGCGCCACCTTTTTGTCCCTGTTTGTGATCCCTGCTATCTATTCTTATTTATCATCGGAAACAGTAAATGAAATAAGCGGGGAGGAACATAAGGAATAACCTAAAGCCTTGAAAAGTATGAAAAAAGATTATGTTAAATCCATCTTATTATTCTTCATTCTGTATTTTTCACTCTTCGCTCCGGAGTTGTCTTTTGCACAGCAACGGATCACCCTGGACAGTTGTATTGCCCGTGCCCTGGAGTCGAATTATTCGATCAAGATTATCCGGAATCAGCAGAGGCAGGCAGAGAATAATCTGAACTATGCTCCCTTCCTGCCTACAGTCAGCGCTAATGCCGGTCAGAAACAGACCATATCGGACAGTAAAATTCTGACAAACGGAGAGGATAGGGGAGTAGACGGTGCCAGAACAGATGCTTTGTCTGCCGGCGTTTCTTTAAACTGGCGTTTGTTTGATGGCATGGAAATGTTTATGACCCATTCCCGTTATCAGGAGATGCTGGCTATCGGAGAGCTGAATACTAAGGCTGCGGTGGAAAACCTGATTGTGCAGGTTTGTTCTTATTATTATGATGTGGTGCGCCAGCACAGTAAACTGGACGCTGCACGTCATTCCCTGGCTTTATCGGGTGCACGTTATGCTGAAGCCCGGGATAAGTATGTGTTGGGAGTGCTTTCCGGCCTGGAGGCTCAGCAGGCAAAACTGGACCTGAATGCCGACAGTTCGAATTATCTGAAGGAGAAAGAATTGCTGAAGAGTGCATATATCTCTTTGAATACCATTATGAACGCTGACTTACAGCAGCAATTGTATGTGAAAGATTCCATCCGGCTGCGGGATCCCCTGGTATATGAGCAATTGTACAACGATATGAAGCTGTATAATACAACATTACTAATCGGACGCCGGGATCAGAAGGTGTCGGAACTGGATATGAAAATTGCAAGGGCGGCTCTTTTTCCGAAGCTGGATTTTGATGCCGGCTATAATTACAACCGCTCGAAGACTCCCGGATCGGCCACCACCCTGAATCGGAGCAATGGGCCTTACTGGGGCTTTTCGTTGAATGTAAATATTTTCGACCGGCTGGAAAACCGCAGGAAAATCAAAAATGCCCGGCTGGATATGGAAAATGTAAGCTTGTCTTATCAGGAAGCCGAACAGCAGTTAGCTGCCGATCTGGCACAATTGTATAATACTTATGAGAATAATTTGCAGATGGTCAGTTTTGAGCAGGAGAGTGCGGATGTGGCTTTTGAAAACCTGGATGCAGCACTTGAAAAATATAAGCTGAGATCGCTCTCAGGCATTGAATTCCGGGAATTTCAGCGGAGTTATATCGATGCGGTGGACCGTGAAGTCTCTGCCGTATATCAGGCTAAGATTTCCGAACTGGCTTTGTTGCTGATCAGCGGACAGGTGTCCAATATCGTTCTGCCTTAGTGTATCAGAGCAAATACAGATTTTTTGCTATTTTATCCTGCGGATGGCAAAAAAGCATTACCTTTGTTACATTGTATTACCATTAAAACTATTTGTCAATGTGTCGAGTTTTAATTATCGGTGCCGGAGGTGTTGGTACCGTCGTTGCCCATAAGGTTGCAAAAAACAAAGTGTTTACCGATATTATGCTGGCCAGCCGCACGAAAACGAAATGTGATGAGATTGCAGCTGCCATTGGAGGTAACCGGGTGAAAACAGCAAAAGTGGATGCAGACAGTGTGCCGGAACTGGTAGAACTGATGCGTTCATTCAAGCCGGATATTGTGATTAATGTGGCTCTGCCCTATCAGGATCTGGCCATTATGGATGCCTGTCTGGAATGCGGGGTCAATTATCTGGATACTGCAAACTACGAGCCGAAAGACGAAGCACATTTTGAATATAGCTGGCAATGGGCCTATCATGACCGCTTTAAAGAAAAAGGGCTGACGGCTATCCTCGGTTGCGGTTTCGACCCGGGCGTGTCTGCTATTTTTACAGCTTATGCCGTCAAACATTATTTCGACGAAATTCAATACCTGGATATTGTGGATTGCAATGCCGGAAATCACGGTATGGCATTTGCCACAAATTTCAATCCGGAAATCAATATCCGTGAAATTACCCAGAACGGACGTTACTGGGAGAATGGGAAATGGGTGACCACCGGTCCGCTGGAAATCCATAAGATGCTGACTTATCCGAACATCGGAGAGCGCGATTCTTACCTGTTGTACCACGAAGAGCTGGAATCACTGGTGAAGCATTTCCCGACCATCAAACGGGCCCGTTTCTGGATGACCTTCGGACAGCAGTACCTGACTCACCTGCAGGTGATCCAGAACATCGGTATGGCTCGTATCGACGAGGTGGAGTATAATGGAGTGAAGATTGTGCCTCTGCAGTTCCTGAAGGCTGTATTGCCCGACCCGAAATCGCTGGGACAGAATTACCATGGAGAAACTTCTATCGGTTGCCGTATCCGCGGAATCAAGGACGGTAAGGAACGTACCTATTATATTTACAACAACTGTGACCACGAAGCCGCTTTCAAGGAAACCGGCACTCAGGCTGTCAGCTATACCACCGGTGTTCCGGCTGCCTTAGGTGCTGCCATGTTTGCCCGGGGATTGTGGAAAGGAGCCGGAGTTTACAACGTAGAACAGTTCGATCCGGATCCGTTCCTGGCCGAATTGGGCGAACAGGGATTGCCCTGGGTGGAAAAATTTGACATCGACCTCGAGGTATGATCGATAAAGATACCATTCTGAATCACTGGGATTTATCGGCTGTACCTTCTCCGGCTTATGTATTGCATGAGGCTTTACTGGCTGATAACCTGAAGGTCATCGATAAAGTGAGGGGAGCTACCGGTGCTGAGATTATTGTGGCACTGAAGGCCAATGCCATGTGGAGTATTTTCCCGGAGCTCAGAAAACATTCTGACGGAGCCACTGCAAGTTCGCTTGCGGAGGCTCGTCTCGTTTTCGAGGAATACGGTCGTCCGGCTCATACCTATGCTCCGGTCTATTCTGAAGGAGAGATCGATGAAATATTGAGTTATAGCGACCACATTACTTTTAATTCCCTGAATCAATACCGGCGTTTCGGAGAAAGGGCGCGTAAAGCTGGTGTCTCCTGTGGGTTACGGGTGAATCCGGAATATTCGACGGTAGAGACCGATTTATATAATCCTGCAAGTCCGACCTCCCGTCTGGGTGTACGTTCTGTAGACCTGACCGAATGGCCGGAAGGTTTGGAGGGACTGCATTTTCATTCTCTTTGTGAATCCCGTCCGGCCGATCTGAAAGGTACGCTGGAAGCTTTGGAAGCCTGTTTCGGGCATTTTTTCTCCCGGATCAAATGGTTGAACATGGGAGGAGGGCATCTGATGACTCACAAAGACTACGATGAAAATGAACTGATCCGGATATTATGCGATTTCAAAGCCTGTTATCCGCATTTACGGATTATTCTGGAACCCGGGAGTGCTTTTACCTGGGACACCGGATGTCT
>CAJMQA010000238.1 GCA_905215395.1 uncultured bacterium
TCGATATCGGCTACCAGATAGGTGGCTGCTTCCACCTCTTTCGCCATACGCATATTGGTGATGTCCCTGTCCCTCAGATTCAATTCAGATATACTGCCTGCACCCTCCAATACGATCGGATTGTATTTTTTATCCAACCTTTTAAAAGCACCCACGGCCTCCGTAAAAAGTTGCAATTTATTCCCTGAACGAAAGTATTCACGGGCAGACATATTTCCGGTCGGCCGGCCATTTAAAATCACCTGAGAAGTCTGGTCGGTAGAAGGTTTCAGCAATACCGGATTCATGTCTGTATGGGGAGCCACTCCACAGGCTTCTGCCTGTACAGCCTGTGCTCTTCCGATCTCTCCACCTTCCGGTGTAGAAAAAGAGTTTAAAGACATATTCTGAGCTTTAAAGGGAGCAGGGTAATAGCCGTCCTGACGGAATATCCGGCAAAATGCGGTGTTTATAATACTTTTACCTGCGTCCGAACAGGTTCCCACAAACATGATCGGTCTCAATCTCTTCATCCTATTTCAAATTTTTCTTTTTATACAGAAATGATTGCCAACGTTCCTCCTCTGCCCCCTGTTTATCCATCTCATAACGGGCCATGGTAAACAACAGGTCGGAAAGACGATTGACAAACCGCAGAATATCCGGGGTCACCTCATCCTCCCGGTTCAGGGTCCACAGACGTCTTTCAGCCCGCCGGGCAATGGTACGGGCCATGTGGCATTGGGCAGAGATCACATTCCCTCCCGGCAATACAAAATGTGTGGAAGGATGTTGCATAGCTCCGTTCAACCGGTCGATCTGCTGCTCACAATAACTGTCCAACCCTTCCGGCAAAACATTCGGATTTTCAGGCCGCAAAGCTGCCGGAGTAGCGACATGCGACATCACCACCATCAGGGAACGCTGTATATAACACAACATCTCTTGCCATTCATGCCCTTCTCCGACCAACGCCCGGATCAAACCCAATAAAGAATTCAATTCATCGAGAGTACCGTTGGCTTCAATACGAATATCATCCTTATCTACCCGCTGTCCTCCGTGTATTCCGGTCTTCCCTTTATCTCCGCCACGAGTATAGATTTTCATAGTATATCAACAACTTAAACGAATAATTTCAGTATTTTTCATAATCGACATCTCCACCATCGCATAAGGCTCCAGATTTTTCAAACGGGCAACTACCGCCCTGTTGAAAGCTCCGTGTCCGACAGCCAAAATCCTTTTTCCCCCATATTTCACCCGTAGATAATCAACAAATTCTCCGGCACGGTGGTACAGGTCATCCACCGATTCCACACTGGAAGGCAAATGGTACCAATCAACATCTTCCAGACTCTCTCCGGTATAGATTCCCCAGTCCATTTCCCGCAACAAAGGGGTCGGCTGTGGTTTCATCCCCCGGCTCTGTGCCACAATCAAAGCCGTATCGTAACTCCGCGCCAAATCACTGCATACGATCACATCCAGTTGTTCATCCTGCATCTGCCGGGCCAATTGTCCTGCCTGCTCCAGCCCCAGAGGTGAAAGAGTTCCCGGTAACTGTCCCTGAAGCACATGCCGGCGGTTCTCTAATGTCTCCCCATGACGGGTTAAAAATAAAGTAATCTTCTTCATTGGTCGAAATTTGTACAAAGGTAACAAACAATTTGGAACAGATTTTGTTTGAATCATAGAAAAACAAGTATGGAACAGCATTGGGCATTAATCACAGGAGCAAGTTCAGGAATCGGCTACCAATATGCGCGGGTACTGGCAAATAAAGGTTATAATCTGATCATCGTCAGCAATGAAGAGGAGGAAATAATCACTAAAGGCCGGCTTTTGTCCCAGGATTTCGGTGTTGATGTACGTCCGGTTTATATGGATCTGGCCACAACCGACGCTGCTAAACAGCTATTCGGATTTTGTAAGGATAATGAATTACAGGTCGAAATACTGATTAACAATGCCGGAATATTCAATTTAGGAGAAATTGTCAGCTGCGAAGCGTCCAGGAATGAGAAAATACAGATTTTACACATGTACACACCTACTATGTTGTGTTATTATTTCGGACAGGTCATGAAACAGCAAGGACGGGGATACATTCTCAATATGTCGTCCATGGCTGCCTGGCTACCTTATTCCGGAATCGGACTGTATGCGGCCAGTAAACGTTATCTGAAAAATTTTTCCCGCTCTCTGAGAACAGAACTAAAGGATTATGGCGTGTATGTAACAACCATCTGTCCGGGAGCCATAGCCACAGATTTATACCATCTGCCCCGCCACTATCAACGTCTCGCCTTACGTCTGGGGATTATGATGACTCCCGAAAAATTAGCAGCCAAAGGGATAAGAGCCCTGTTCCAGCACCGGGCGTGTATATTACCGGGTACAGTAAATTATATCTTATTGCCCCTGGCCCGTCTGACACCTTTAAAACTGGTACATCTCCTGATGCGGAAAAGTGGGTTGCTACCTTATACAAAAACTGAAGCATGAAAGGAACGGTAATCATAACAGGAGCTAACGGCGGAATCGGACAAGCCATCACCCGGAAACTATCCCGGGAAGGTTTCCGGGTCATTATGGCCTGTAGAAATATTCCTGCCACCAAACCTCTATATGACCAAATCCGAACAGAAAACGGATGCAATCACATCGAGTTACTCCCACTGGATCTGGCCTCCCTCAAATCCGTCTGCAATTTTGCACAATTAATGAATTGCCGGAAAGAACCCATACATGCTCTCATCAATAACGCGGGGACTATGCCGGGTAGTTTTTCCCCGACAGAAGACAAGCTGGAACTAGCCACACAAGTGAATTATGTTGCACCCTGGCTTCTCACACGCCTGCTTCTTCCTTTACTCAGTGCTTCCGGTACAGGCATTGTCGTCAACACCTGCTCCTGTACCTACAGATTGGGAAAAATAACCCCTTCTTTCCTACAGCCTTGCCCTGAAACCTTTCACCGGTTTAAAACATATGGAAGCAGTAAACTGGCTTTACTGCTCTTTACACAAGAACTTTCAAAATATACCGCCAATCAGGAAGTACGGGCCTATGCCGTTGATCCCGGGGTGGTGGACACCGGGATACTGAGCATGCACCAATGGTATGATTCCCTGACAAACGTATTGTTCCGCCCTTTTACCCGAAAACCGGAGAAAGGGGCAGCCACCCAATGCTGGCTCACCCAACATGCTCATCCACATAATATTCCCGAAGGTTACTACCGGGACTGCAAGACAGTACACCTGCCGGAGAAATTCTGCCACCATCCGCAACAGGAACACCTGTGGCATTCTACCGAAGTATTTCTGGAAAAATACATCCGGTAAAAAAATAATATGATAATCCGGTATTTTTACCTTGATTGTGTATCTTTACGTGCAAAATCGTCTGTATGGCAAATAAAATTATTATGATAACAGGAGGCCAGCGTTCGGGGAAAAGTAGCTATGCACAAAAACTGGCATTGCAACTCTCAGAAAATCCTGTATATCTGGCAACATCCCGGGTGTGGGATGAAGAATACCGGCTCCGTATCGAACGTCACCAGCGCGACCGGGGACCTCAATGGACAAATATCGAAGAAGAAAAATATTTAAGCCGGCACGACGTTTCAGGGCGGGTGGTCGTCATTGATTGCCTCACGCTGTGGAGTACCAATTTCTTTTTCGACAACGATTCCAATGTGGAAAAATCATTGCGGGAATTGAAAGAAGAATTTACCCGGTTTACGGGACAGAAGGCTACTTTTATCTTTGTCAGCAATGAACTGGGTATGGGAGGAATTTCGGAAAATACGATTCAACGGCGGTTTACCGACCTCCAGGGATGGATGAATCAATATGTGGCAGAAAAAGCCGATGAAGTTGTACTTATGATTTCAGGAATACCTGTAAAAATAAAAAATTAACCTTATAATATGAGACAATTCAGTATTCAAATACCGGACAAAGGCATTGTTCCGGCTTTACAGGACAAAATCGACAACCTGACAAAACCCAAAGGATCTCTGGGGCGTCTGGAAGAACTTGCCATTCAGTTGGGCACCATACAGCAAACACTGTCTCCGGAATTAAAAAATCCGCAGAACATTGTCTATGCTGCCGATCATGGCATTGTAGCAGAAGGTGTCAGTTTTTCTGCGCCTGAAGTAACAGCCCAGCAAATCTACAATTTTATAAAAGGGGGTGCCGGTATCAATATGTTTGCACGTCAGCATCATTTCGGTCTGAAGATTGTCGACTGTGGTGTAAATGCTGATTTCGGAGATTTACCGGGACTGATCCACCGGAAAATCCGGAAAAGCACCAGCAATTACCTTCACGAAGCCGCTATGAGCCCCGCAGAAATGGTACAAGCCATCGAAACCGGTGCGGAAATAGTACGGCTGGTTCACAGTGAAGGAACCAATATTGTCAGTTTCGGAGAACTCGGTATGGCCAATACTTCGGCTTCTTCCATCTGGATGTCTTATTTTACAGGGATACCATTGAAAGAATGTGTCGGAGCCGGAAGCGGACTTAATGCCAAAGGCATTGAACACAAATACAATATCCTCCGCCAATCCATGGAAAACTACAAGGGAACAGGCACCCCTGAGGATATTATCCGCTGGTTCGGAGGGTTTGAGATGGTAGCTGCTGTCGGTGGTATGCTACAGGCTGCCGAACTGGGTATGACCATCATCATCGACGGTTTTATAATGACCAACTGTATCCTGGCAGCCAGCCAATTGTATCCAGAAGTCCTGGAATACTGCATATACGGTCACCAGGGAGACGAAGCAGGTCATAAACTTGTTCTGGATTTTCTGAAAGCTAAACCTTTGTTGAATCTGGGGCTTCGCCTGGGAGAAGGAACCGGAGCTATCTGTGCCTACCCGATCATCGAATCGGCCGTCCGTATGATCAATGAGATGACTTCTTTCAAGGAAGCTGCAGTGACAAAATATTTTTAACCACCAAGCTGATGAGAACCTTTCTGGCTGCCATCATGATGTTTACCCGCCTTCCGTTATGGCGTATTGTACAAGTGGACAAAAAATATTACACCGGTATCCTACTCTACTGGCCATTGGTGGGTTTTTTAACAGGAGTGACCACTTGGGGGGTACTGTATCTGGCTTCACTGTTAATGCCATTACTACCGGCTTGTGTATTGGCAATTGCAGCCCGTCTGCTTCTGACCGGAGCCTTACATGAAGACGGACTGGCCGATTTCTTTGACGGTTTCGGCGGAGGTACCAACAAAGAAAAAATCCTCTCTATCATGAAGGATTCACACATCGGAAGTTATGGCACCATCGGACTTATTATCTATTTTTTATTATACACCTCTTTGCTGAGTTCTTTCTATTCTCTCTCTCTGGCCGGGGCCATCATCGGTGCGGATGTGATTTCCAAATTATTCACGGCTGTTATGATCAACAGCCTGTCTTATGCCCGGACAGAGGAAACCAGCAAAGTAAAAGTCCTGTACCGGAAAATCTCTTACGCCGAATTTGCTTTGCTAGCTATCAGTCGCATTACGGCTTTATGGTGTTTGTCAACTCCCTTTCTG
>CAJMQA010000239.1 GCA_905215395.1 uncultured bacterium
TGCCAAATACCTGGCAAATGCCCCTGTTGAATTTATCAAACTATTGAATAGCGGGCAAACCTATACCTCTATGGTCGATCTGATGGGAAATCCATTGGATCAGGATGCCGTCACTGCTATCAATAGCGACGCCGGTTTCAATATCAGTTTTTCTTCCTGGGAAGACTCAGAAACCCGCCTGGTAGTTTGCGGATATACCGACGAAGAAGTAGGCAATTCTCCGGATAAAGACCAGAGGGCTATAGCCAACAGACGGACAATAGAAGAACCGGCAGCTCCACCCGTCACTTCCGATCTGTTTGAAGATCTGTTGGGCGACTGGACATTGACAGTGACTAAATACATTTACACCTGGAATTCCGAAACAGGAAAATATGACGAAAGCCTGTCTCCGGATCCGGTATCAGCCAAAGTTACTATAAGCCGGGAACTCAGCTATCCAACCACTTGTCCCGAAGAGGTATATGCTATATATCCCGATAAGGATAAAGAATGGGTGAATAATTTATACAAAGATTTTCTGAATAGCACAGAGAAATACAACCGCAAATGCAAAAATCAAAACCGACTGATCTGCGAAGGCATGGAAATTGTCCCGTATTATACGGCATATGAGTCACCGTACGACCTGTTCATATCTCCTTATTATAGTGCCTATGACACGGACGAGGTGTTCTTTGCCTACGGGCCGAAATGGTACCTGCAAATCAAGGAGGGGAATAAAGTATGCGTTCCCACAGACCTCTCCCGTATTCCTCCTGTCGCAGCCTATAGCGGCATGTTTACCTACTACTTTTCAGCACTCAGTACAGAAAGCTGGGCCAGCGACCTGAAAGAACTGGATGTGACGGTATCTGACGATAAGCAGACCATAACAGTAAACCCGATCCTGATTAAAGAAGTACCATTCTATCCTTCTCTGATCACAATCTCGAACGGACAAGCTTCTCCCGCAGTAAAATGCGCCACTTTTGTCCTGACCAAGGGCTGGAACCCGCAAACTGCCCAAACATCTGTTCAAAATACAAATTCAGGGAAATTGCCAAGCATATCAGGCCAGAGTTACCTTAATCCGTCGAAACCTTACCACAAAACCCGGATCGGAAAAATGAAAACTATCCGGTATAAAGAGGCAAACATCGAGCCCCTGACTTCTGAAAAAATTCAGAAAATACAGCAAGAAAAAGCCCGGAAGGTAAAAAATATACGACATTAAAAAGAGTGAGATGAGGTTGCATATAACCTCATCTCCTCCTCTATTTTATTCTACCCATTATGAAAATACTATTTAATCTTATCTGTCTCCTGTTCCTGACCTCCATGGCGCTGGCCGATTCGTTGCCCGACGTCAAACTGGAAAACCAGGAGGGAAAAACAGTTTCCGTCCTTTCATTGCTCCGCGACAAACCCCTCATCATCCTGTTTTGGTCGACCACCTGTAAACCCTGTATACAGGAACTGAAAGCCATCAACGAACAACTAGAAGAATGGCAGGAAGAAGCCGGTTTCGACATCGTAGCAGTGGCTATCGACGATAGCCGCTCTGTCGGGAAGGCAAAAGCCATGGTCAGCGGATTCGGATGGGAATTCACCTGCCTGTTCGATAAAAACCAGGAATTCAAACGGGCCATGAACGTATCCCTGATTCCGCAGTCCTACGTGGTGAATGCCAAAGGAGAAATCGTCTATTCACATTCGGGCTATATTCCCGGTAGTGAACAGACCTTACTGGAAAAAATCAAAGAATTAAAAAAGAAATGATAAAACGATTTTTGCCCCTGCTTTTCCTGACAGGAACGATATGTACTGCCCAGGCCCAGCTGGAAAGCGATAAAAGTCAGCTTTCCGGCTCACTCGAAAGCAACAGCATCTACTATCTCAAAGACAGCAAACTGGAAAAAGCTGTCCGTCCCGACGATCATTTCGGCTCGCATAATTTTCTGAAACTGGACTACCATCTGGGACAGCTGTCCGCAGGAATACAGGCCGAAGCCTATCTGCCTGCCCTGCAAGGATTCGATCTGGAAAAATTCGGACCATACCGGAAATTCTTTCTGGCTTCGAAATACATACAATGGCAAGATAAAAAATTCCTTGTACAGATCGGCAATATTTATGAACAGTTCGGCAGCGGACTGATTTTCCGCAGTTATGAAGACCGGGCACTGGGATTCAACAACTCCCTGGAAGGTGTGCAGGGTATGTATAACTTCGGAGACAAATTGAAAATCAACGGAGTATTCGGACGACCGCGTCTGTACACCGAATATACCGGCTCCTGGGTCAGGGGAGTGGATCTGCACCTCTCTCCCTCGGAAATTTTCGGCTGGCAGAAATTCCGGATCGCCCTGGAAGGAAGCTATGTCAACCGCTATGAACCCCTGGACAAAGATAATGATACCGACTTTTCAGAATTAGGCCTGACCTCCCCCAATCTGAATCTGTATTCCGGACGGATCAATCTGGACTATAAAGGTCTCTCCTTGCGGGGAGAATATGTCACCAAAGGAGACAAAGACCTGACCAACAGCTTTGCCGGTAAAGCTGTGGAAGGAAATGTCTGGCTGGGTGAAGCGGGCTATACCCACAACCGTCTGGGAATTCTGGCCACTTTCCGCCGTCTGGAACATATGGGAACCATGCTGAGCCTCTACGGGCAAGGAACCGGAAATGTCCTGAACTACATCCCCGGTCTGACCCGCCAGTACACTTACATGCTCACCAATCTGAATCCCTATCAGGTAAACACAGAAGGTGAGATTGGCGGACAGTTCGATATTTATTACTCCATCCGCAGCCGGAAACATCGTTTCCGCCAGTGGAACCTGCATGTGAATGCCTCCACTTTTTATACCCTGGAAGAAAACGGTGGAGGGAAAAAACAGCTGTTGTGGCGGGATCTCAATTTCGACATCGAACGGCAATGGCACAAGAACCTGAAAACCACCCTGCTGTTTTCACGTCAGGAATGGGACCCCAACCACGGCGGCAGTGAAGGGAAAAAATACACTTCCGATATTTTTGTTGCCGATATGACCTGCAAATTCGACCACAAAAAATCCCTACATGCCGAATTACAATACCTCCGTTCCGACGATTTTGAAGGGGATTGGATGGCAGCGTCGGCTGAATTCAGTATGGCTCCACACTGGAGCATTTTTACAAGCGACATGTACAACACAGACAAAACCAAAATCCACTACTATTCGGGTGGATTCAGTTACACTCAAAGCCGTACCCGGCTGCAAATCAGTTACGGACGCAACCGCGAAGGTTTTGTCTGTTCGGGCGGAGTATGCCGCTTTTCTCCGGCTTATACCGGACTAAATTTAGTATTAACCACTTCTTTTTAAGAACAACGAATCAATTACAGTATGAAACAAACAACACTTATTTTCACGTTCTTGGCATTGGCCCTGACAATCTCATCCTGCAGCAGTAGCGGGGAAAATGAAGAAAACGGCAAGGGAGGAGAAACTGCCCCCGGCGACATCATTCTATCCGTCTCCACCAATGCCATACAGGCTGACGGTAAAGACAAATGCGACTTTATCGTCACTATGGATAAAGAGCCGCTTACCAAGGATGTGGAAATCTACATGGTAGGGAATACGACCACTCCTCTGGAAGGCCAGAGCTTCACCTCCACCCAAACCGGAGAATACAAGTTTTTTGCCTCCTACAAAGACAAAGTCAGCAAACAAGTGACAGTAAAGGTATTGTCCAAAATACCGGACCTGCCAGCGGATGCCCAACCGCAGAACACCTCTTTTAAACGCCGTGTTATGGCCCTGCAATTCACCGGTACCGGTTGTCCCAATTGCCCGTATATGATTGCAGCCATTCACGAAACACTAAAATCCGA
This sequence comes from uncultured bacterium, assembly GCA_905215395.1. Classification (GTDB taxonomy): domain Bacteria; phylum Bacteroidota; class Bacteroidia; order Bacteroidales; family Marinifilaceae; genus Odoribacter. Next base: position 3,866 of record CAJMQA010000239.1, read on the forward strand.
TGTAGCTGATAAAGTCATATTCACCGGAATCCATGCCTACAATTCAGATGATATCATGTATACTTCAACAACAGGAGCTATCGGCTCCACTTATGGAAACGGGTATTATCCGGGAATAGGTCTGAACCTGAAAAAAGAAGTACTGAATGCAGTCGGAGATGTCAATACTACTACCTCCCGGTTGAAAAACATGATTACCAAAGAACAGAAGGGAGATGCCAGAGCCGGAATCTCGGCAGCCGTACTTAAAAGCGGAAATGAAATCATCATCAAAGTAGCCGTTAAAGCTGCGGAAACCGGAAACTACAAAATCGGAGCCTGGCTACTGGAAGACGGTATTTATGCCAAGCAATCTGATAACACCAGCATCAAAGGTTATGATTTCGATACCCACAACAATGTCGTGCGCGAAGTCAGCGGCCGGAATGATTTTGATTTTTCAGGTGACAATTTAGGCGAAATTTCCAAAGGAGAAACCCAAAATTACGTTTTAAGCATGAAAATCAATCCGGAATGGAATCTGCAAAACTGCAAAATCGTATGTTTTGTAACTACTCCCGACGCCGGAGGTTCTGCTAAAAAGTTTTACATTACCAACGCCGTAATCTGTAATATCGACGGCGCCAAACTATTCGAATACAAGTAATTTTCCACCATCAATTTATTTCTGCTCCCGTTGAATACCACTGCCAACGGGAGCTTTTTTATCCCACCTTTACAGTGAATTATCCGACAAACCATTCAGAACATTCTCTTTATTTCCCAAACCAACCCCTAAACAATTTTACATAACTTTATCACAATACTACAGGAAGAAATTTATTTTTTCATACTTTATTTGTAATTTTAACCGCCTAAAATTAAAATCATAAGAATGAAGACAACCGTTTATCTATTGAAAACATTCAGTCTGATGCTGATCTTTATGTTTTACAACAACTGTTCAGCCACAGTAAGTCATACAGGAACTGAAGCAAAAAAACAGGACATAAAAACCGATCCAATCCGGAAAAAGATAAGTTCTTTTTTCTCAGCCTATCTGGCAGGTAAAGAACAGAGCTATAACGACAAAACTCCCATCAAATTGTCAGATATCGCCAAAGAACAAAAGCTGGTCTGGGAAGCCTGGAAAAATGCCAACAACAATTTTCAGGAACAAAAACTGATCGGTCTTGAAAAACTGGAGAACGGAAAATCCGGACGCTGGGCACTCCCGGCGAACCTGGAGCCAAATGCAACCATGCCCTATTACTGGGGAAGCAAAGGGGAGGCCAAACCCGATGGCGGATATCCGCTTTACCTGTATATGCACGGTTCAGGAGACAAAAACGGAGAATGGGCCACAGGACTCAAAATATGTAAAGGATTTGATGATGCCCCCTCAGTGTACTTTATCCCTCAGATTCCCAATATGGGAGACTATTACCGTTGGTGGCAGAAAGCCAAGCAGTTTGCCTGGGAAAGATTGTTACGGCAGACATTTGTTTCCGGAGAGGTAAATCCCAACCAGGTTTATTTCTTCGGAATATCCGAAGGAGGGTATGGCAGCCAGCGTCTGACTTCATTTTACGCCGACTATCTGGCAGGAGCAGGCCCCATGGCCGGAGGTGAACCTCTGAAAAATGCACCCGTTGAAAATTGCAGGAACATAGCCTTTTCATTGCTAACGGGAGCAGAAGACAGGG
>CAJMQA010000240.1 GCA_905215395.1 uncultured bacterium
TTGTTCCTGGACAGGAGTCATATCTTGAAAATTCATCGCTTCCAGCCCCCGCAGTACGTCTTCATCTAAATTTACTTCGTCAAATCTCATATATTGTCTTTCTCAAATTTCGTGTCAAAGATACGATTTTTATGGAAAATTAATGATTCTGTAATTCATACAATTCTAACTGGCAGAATCAAAGTTTATTCCATGGCAAATATAACAGATATAAAGGGCATGTCCATGAGAAACGACTGTTTTTTGTGGCATTATTTTTGTTATTAGTTGTTTAGAATAGAAATAATTCTTATTTTTGAGTATGATAAAACTTCTTCTGATATATCTGGTATTGTTCTTCTTGTTACTGCAGAATACCTCAGTAAGTGGAAAAGGAATGGAACAGGCAGAGAATGCTGCCGGAGAATGCACTGTGGAGGAAGTTACCGTTTCTTATCAGACGGATGTCAGGAGTTTTGATTTGCACCGGTATTTTATGGCAATGAAAACTTGGGCTCCATCGAATCAGTTAGATTTGTCTTCAGAAAATGAGAATGTATGGAATAATCTGACTTATAAGATTTTACATAAGGTGTCCGGAAGAAATGTTATTATCCGGATGCGCACGTGGTATTCTGCAGAATGGATGAAAATGTTATCCGTATTGCATGTAAAAGGATTCTTTGTTTATTTCTTGGAGGAACTTATCATTTAATTTCTCGTAAAACATATCGTTGTCCGGAAAATGGAGTCCGGGCTGAGGAAAGTGTGGAAATATATGTGGGAGTAGAAGGGTGGACTGTTGACATTAGTGAGCAGAGGAGGGGAGAGTAAGGTTTGTAGCGAAATTGTTAAAAGGTTAATGAATTTAAATCAATATTATGGCAGAGAAATTCGGATACATTACGCAGGTGATCGGACCTGTGGTCGACGTCATTTTTGAAAATGACGGAGAAGATTTGCCTCCAATTTATGAAGCGTTGCGTATAGAGCGCGATAATGGGGAAAAACTGATCATCGAAGTGGAACAGCACATTGGTGAAGATACTGTACGTTGTGTGGCAATGGATACCACAGATGGTTTACGCAGGGGAATGAAAGTGCTGGACCTGGGACGTACCCTGACTATGCCTACAGGTGAACAGATCAAGGGACGTTTGCTGAATGTTACTGGGGATGCCATTGATAAATTGGGGAAACTGGATTATACAAATTCCTTACCTATCCATCGGGAGCCGCCGAAATTCGAAGATTTAACGACAACACAGGAGTTGTTATTGACAGGTATCAAAGTGATTGATTTGCTGGCGCCTTACTCAAAAGGAGGAAAAATCGGGCTTTTCGGAGGAGCTGGGGTTGGAAAGACCGTATTGATAATGGAGCTCATCAATAACATTGCGAAAGGACACAACGGATATTCTGTGTTTGCGGGAGTGGGAGAAAGGACCCGGGAGGGAAATGATCTGTTGCGGGAGATGATTGAATCCGGGGTGATCAAGTATGGTGAACGTTTTCAACAGGAGATGGAAAAAGGTATGTGGGATGTCAATAATGTGGATATGGAGCAGGTGAACCAGTCGCAATCCACTTTGGTCTTCGGGCAGATGAATGAACCGCCGGGAGCACGTTTAAGAGTGGCTTTGTCCGGATTGACCGTAGCAGAATCTTTCCGCGATTCCAATGAAGGTGGGAAAGAAATTCTTTTTTTTATCGATAATATTTTCCGTTTTACCCAGGCAGGATCGGAAGTTTCGGCTTTGTTAGGACGTATGCCGTCAGCAGTAGGATATCAGCCGACTCTGGCTTCTGAAATGGGGAAATTGCAGGAGCGGATTGCTTCGACGAAGTACGGTTCCATTACTTCTGTACAGGCTATTTATGTGCCGGCTGACGATTTAACTGATCCTGCTCCTGCGACAACCTTTAATTTTTTGGATGCCACAACGGTACTCAGCCGTAAGATTACCGAATTAGGGATTTATCCGGCCGTGGATCCTCTGGAATCTTCATCCCGTATCCTGGATCCGAATATTGTCGGGGAGGAACATTACAGGACAGCTCAGGATGTCATTGAATTGTTACAGCATTATCAGGAATTGCAGGACATCATTGCTATTTTAGGGGTAGATGAACTTTCAGACAGCGATAAGCTGGTGGTAAACAGAGCCAGAAGGGCTCAGCGGTTCTTATCACAGCCTTTCCATGTGGCCGAACAATTCACCGGGTTGCCTGGAGTTATGGTACCTCTGGAAGAGACAATCCGCGGTTTTAAAATGATTTTGAACGGAGAGATGGATGAATATCCGGAACAGGCATTTATGAATGCCGGAACCATTGACGAGGTTATCGAAAAAGGAAAAAAGATGATCGCTGACGCACAACAATAAAAGCAGTTTAAACGAAATAAACTTAAAATAATCTATGATGAGACTGGAAATAATATCGGCAGAAAAAGTGTTGTTTAAGGGTGATGTAAAGCGGGTTACTTTGCCGGGATCCCTGGGTACTTTTACCGTATTAGAGCAACATGCACCTTTGATTTCCACACTCACTCACGGTGATGTGATTTATGATACGAGTGGTGGAGCTAAACAAGTGACGATTGATTCCGGAGTAGTGGAGATTTTGGATAACCGGATTGTTGTTTGTATTAATTAGAGTAATGTGTATATGAAATGTTTCAGATATATTGTACTGTTTATATCGCTGTTTACCGGTATGGTCAGCTATGCGGAGGAGGAAAACAAAATGTTCAATCCTCAGGAGCTTATTTTCGAACATTTGGGCGATGAATATGGCTGGAGTACCGGGAAGTGGCAGTTGCCTTTACCGGTTATTGTCCGGGATGAAACGGGAGAATGGCATGTGTTCAGTTCGGACCGGTTAAGGAACGGTGCAATATATGAAGGTTTTACTTTGGCTAAAGAGGGAAAATATGCAGGTAAAGTGGTCGGGATAGATCCGGCAGGACAGGAATACCGTCCCTGGGATTTTTCTGTAACGAAGAATGTATTCTCCCTGATGATTTGTTCACTGGTTATTTGCTGGTTGCTATTCCCTCTGGTGCGGTGGTATAAACGAAAACCTTATGCGGCTCCCAAGGGTGTGAGGGGAATGATGGAAGTGGTTGTTGAGATGTTGTATAAAGATGTCATTGTGTCTGTACTTGGAAAAAATGCCCGTCGTTTTGCTCCGTATTTGCTGACTGTATTTTTCTTTATTCTGGTGGCGAATTTGATGGGGTTGATTGTGGTTTTTCCGGGAGGAACCAACCTGATGGGCAATATTTCCATCACTTTGGTTTTATCAGTATGTACTTTTGTAGTGGTAAATGTTTCCGGACGTAAAAAGTACTGGAAAGAAATATTTTGGCCGGATGTGCCTACCTGGTTGAAATTTCCGGTTCCTATGATGCCGGTGATTGAAATTTTCGGAGTATTTACAAAACCGATAGCTTTAATGATACGTTTGTTTGCCAATATGTTGGGTGGACATCTGATCATGCTGGTGCTGATTTCCCTGATATTTATTTTTTCGGCAATGGGGGCAGCAGCAGCGGGAGGTACTGCTGTCGTTGCTGTTATTTTTGCTGTGTTTATGGGGCTTGTAGATCTCCTGATCTGTTTTATACAAGCTTATGTATTTTTTATGTTATCCACTATATTTATCTCTCTGGCTTTACCAGAGGAAAAAACTGAAATTGTAAATCAGAAGTCAAACAATTAAAATGATGAGGTTATGTTAAGTATGATTTTATTACAGGTTGCAGCCGGAGTTAGTCTGGCAAAAGCCGGAGCAGCTATCGGAGCAGGTTTGGCAGCTATAGGTGCAGGTATAGGAATTGGTAGGATCGGTGCTAATGCCATGGATGCAATAGCCAGGCAACCTGAACAGACGGGGAACATCCGGACCAATATGATTGTTATAGCAGCCTTGATCGAAGGAGTTGCTTTGTTTGCTGTTATTGTTTGTATATTAGTATTGTTTTTATAAAATATGGTACTGTTTCAACCGGAATTTGGGCTTATATTCTGGATGCTGGTGGTCTTTCTGATCATTCTGGGCATCCTGGCAAAATATGCCTGGCCTGTAATTATCCGAAGTATAGAGCAGAGGGCAGAATTTATTGATCGTGGGGTAGAGTATGCGCAGGAGGCTAAAGAACGGCTGGATGATGCCGGGGTGAAGGTGCAGGAGATGCTGGCTGAAGCACATAAAAGGCAGATGGAGTCTTTGCAGGAGACGGAACGGATGAGGCGGAGGATGATAGAAGAGGCTAAAAAAGAGGCTTCTGTAGAGGTACAGAAAATGATGGAGGAAGCTAAAAACTCTATTGAGCAGGCCAAACGGGAAGCTGAATTGCAGATTCGTAAACAGGTGGGGCGGCTGTCTTTGCAGATTGCGGAGAAACTATTGAGAAAGGATTTATCGGAGGATGCTGCCCAGGTAGAGTTGATCGATAAGATGCTTGATGAAATGAACTCAAGAAGCTAAAGTCTTTAACCCAGTTGATATGAATGAAGGATTAATAGCACGCAGATATGCATTGGCAATGTTGAAGGTTGCCCAGAAACGGGGAGCCGCGGAAGAGGTATATGAAAAAATGAAGCTGTTTGAACAGAATTATATTTCTCATCCTGATCTGCATAAAGCATTGCTGAATCCGATATTATCTCCGCGTGATAAAGAAGCATTACTGACGACTGCAATTGATATTGAACCCGGGACGATTTATCTTCAAGGGATTCGGCTATTGATCAGGAATCACCGGGAAATGTATATCCGTTCGATTTGTCTGATGTATCAGAAATTATACCGGAAGGCATATCAAATCGGAAGGGTGAAAATCATTACGGCCGTAGAATTGGCACCGGAGGTAGTGGGACGGATCAAGAAACTGGTAACGGATCGGACTTCGAAGCAGATCGAATTTGTAGAAAAGGTAGACCCTTCAATTATCGGAGGTTTTATTCTGAGGGTTAATTCCATGCAGTTAGATTCTTCTGTCAGTAGGGAATTGAGAGATCTGGGAAAACAATTGAACTGAATAAAAAGAAAAGAATATGATACTAAAACCAAGTGAAACATCGGATATTCTTCAGCAGCAACTGGAACATGCAGATTTGAAGGCTGAATATGAGGAAGTGGGAGTTGTATTGGAAGTCGGGGATGGGGTTGCAAATGTGTTCGGACTGGACAACGTTACTTCCGGAGAGTTGATTGAGTTTGAAAATGGTGTTCGCGGAGTGGCGATGAACCTGGAGGAGGATCAGGTGGGGGTTGTTTTGTTGAATGCAGCCGATCGGGTGAAGGAAAATTATACCGCGAAACGTACAGGGCATATTGCTTCTATCTGTGTTGGAGAAGGATTGCTTGGCCGGGTGATCAATACCTTGGGAGAGCCCATTGACGGAAATGGGCCCATTATCGGCGATCTTCTGGAACTTCCCTTGGAGAGGAAGGCTCCGGGGGTGATTTACCGGCAGCCGGTAAAGGAACCTTTGCAAACAGGAATAAAGGCAGTGGATTCAATGGTGCCTATTGGCCGCGGTCAGCGTGAG